>DATLHT010000498.1:0-3932 GCA_035539795.1 Burkholderiaceae bacterium | reverse complement strand
AGTCTGCGCGCCTGGATGGAACAGCTGCAAGGCCTGCGACGGCGCGCAGACTACGCGCACCGCAATCATTTTGAAGCCTTCCCGTTCTTTGCCGCCGCAGTCATCATTGCCAGCCATCTGCAGGCGCCGCAGGGGCTGCTCGACGGCTTTGCCCTGCTATTCATCGGCGCACGCATCGTCTATACGCTGTGCTATCTCTATGACCGCGCCACGCTGCGCTCGATCGTCTGGTCGATCAGCTATCTCTGCATCATCGGCATTTTCCTCATCCCGGTCTTCAAGACCTAGGGCCACCTGCCAGCGCCATACACGCCCGAAGAGGCGCTATAAAAATGAAGCGAAGCGGCTCTGGCCAGGCGGTGAAGCAGGACATTCGGATCGGATACGATCCGCCTGCGTAGCGACATGCGCATACTCGTGCATGTGTCCTGCAAGGGGGACCGCCGACACTTCAGCAAGTACGGCAAGGCCACCTCGTCATGCCGAACAAGACGCGAGGACCGTTTTGATAGCGCCTCCAAGCGCTCGACATGGTGTACAGTTCAGCCGCACATTCCCCTGTCACCGAAACTGCCCCATGGCGCTCAAGTCCACTATCTACAAAGCCGAGCTGCAGATTGCCGATATCGACCGCGGCTACTATCAAACCCACGCGTTCACGATTGCGCGCCACCCATCGGAAACCGACGAGCGGATGATGGTCCGTCTGCTCGCCTTCGCCCTGCATGCCAGCGAATCTCTCTCCTTTGGCAAAGGGCTGAGCGACTCCGACGAACCCGACCTGTGGGAGAAGGACCTGACCGATGCCATCCAATTGTGGATCGAGGTCGGGCAGCCGGACGAGACCCGCATCCGCAAGGCCTGCAACCGCGCCGGCCATGTGGCGATCTTTCCGTACGGCGGCCATGCCACGCAGGTGTGGTGGTCTGGTCTGGCTAACAAAGTGGAACGCCACCGCCATCTCGAAGTGGTGGCGGTCGACGCCGCCAGCAGCGCGGAGCTGGCGGCGCTTGCCCAGCGCAGCATGCGCCTGCAGGTGACCATCCAGGATGGCGAAGTCTGGATCGGCGACGATGCCCGGCGCGTCGCCATCGCCCTGCAGCCCCTCAAACCGGCGGAGCGCCAGAGTGTGCGACCATAGCGCATGCTGACAATAAGCCGGTTCTTAACCCATTCATCTTTTTGACCGCGTCCCTGCGGACGCGCCCACCAACAGGAGCATTCGATGATTACCACCCCCTCCGGACTGCAATACGAAGACGTTGAAACCGGCAACGGCGCCGAAGCGCGTGCCGGTACGCAGGTCACGGTGCACTACACCGGCTGGCTGTACGAAAACGGCCAGGCCGGCCAGAAATTCGATTCCAGCAAGGACCGTCAGGATCCGTTCCGCTTCCCGCTCGGCGCCGGTCATGTGATCCGCGGCTGGGACGAGGGTGTCCAGGGCATGAAGGTCGGCGGCGTACGCCGCCTGGTGATTCCGGCCGATCTCGGCTACGGTGCACGCGGCGCAGGCGGCGTCATTCCGCCGAACGCAACCCTGTTGTTCGAAGTCGAGCTGCTGTCGGCCTGAGCGGACTGTCCGTGCATGCGACGGCAGATGCCGTCGCAAAAGCGCCACGCTCACGGCACGGATCGTCGTGCACAGCCCCATCCGGCCCATGGCCGGTTTTTTTTGGCTTATGCTTGGCCTATGGGAATCACGCGTGACGATCTGGAGAACGACCGGGTTCGTGCCGCCCTGGCAGGAACACCGGGGGGGACGGTGCTGCTGACCGAAGAAGCGTTCGAGGCCTCGCTCGCAACCACACTGGCCAGTGCCCCCGACGGCGATGTCTGGCTGTTCGGCTACGGTTCCCTCATCTGGAATCCCATGATCCGCTACGCGGAGCGGCGCCCCGCCGTCATCTATGGTTTTCACCGCGGCTTCTATCTGTACTCGCGTGTCAATCGTGGCACCTATGAATATCCGGGGCTGGTGCTCGGTCTGGACCGTGGCGGATGCTGCCGGGGCATTGCCTTTCGCATCGCGCGTGAGGATCTGGCCGAGGAGTTCCGCGTGCTGTGGCGGCGCGAGATGCTGACAGGCGCCTATCTGCCGCGCTGGGCGCCGGTGCAATCGGAAGGCCAGCGCTTTTCCGCGCTGACCTTCATCATGAACCGCACGCACGAAGGCTATGCCGGACGGCTGCCGGACACGGTGATCGTCGACCGCCTGCGCAACGCCAGCGGGGCGTTCGGACCGGCCTACGAATACCTGTATCGCACCCTGCTGGGCCTGCGTCAGCACGGCATCGACGACCCCTACCTGGCCCGGCTGTGGGAACCGTTCGAACATGATCCCCGGTACCAAGCGGAGTTCGCGGGCGCAGCCTGACCGCGGTGGCGCGAGCCGCGAATTGATCCAGCGCAAACCGACGTGAAGTTGCCTGCGCAGCACAGCGCAACCCTCATATACTGTCAATGAAATCTGCCGGTCGATCATGCCGGATCCCATCCGCATCATCCGTTCAATGAGGGACACACCATGAAAATCCTGTTTGCCGCCGACGGCTCGCCCTGCAGCATGCAAGCTGCCAAGTACCTGATCCAGCAATCCAGCATGTTCAAGGACACGCCGGAGCTGACGGTCATCCACGTCGAACCGGCCGTGCTGCCACCGAATGTCACCCGTCATGTCTCACGAGAGGTCGTCGACGACTGGTACAAGGAGCAGGGGGATATCGCCCTGCGTGATGTCACCCAGGCGCTCGATGCCGCCGGCGTTCCCTATACGCGCAAGCAACTGGTGGGCGATGTCGCTCCCACGCTGATCAAGACCGCCACGGAAATCGGCGCGGACATGATCGTCATGGGCTCTCACGGCCGCAGCGCCACCGCGGGTGTGCTGCTCGGCTCCGTGGCCACCAAGCTGCTGTCGGGCACCAAGATCCCGGTGCTGATCATCCGCTGAGCGTCGCCCCGTCATCGGCCGATTGCGCGCTCACATCACACGCGTGACCGAGGGCCAATTTGTCGGATAGCCCTCCGCCGTACCGGATGGTCACGTGGGCACGGCCCTCCGGATTGGGCATGGAAAATGCG
Source organism: Burkholderiaceae bacterium (assembly GCA_035539795.1). GTDB lineage: Bacteria > Pseudomonadota > Gammaproteobacteria > Burkholderiales > Burkholderiaceae > Imbroritus. The sequence goes on along the minus strand of DATLHT010000498.1, from coordinate 848 downwards.
TTCGCGTATGCTTACGCCTTGTCCCAACCCGATCCGGAGAATTGTGCGCAATGCCCCGCCTGATCTTTTTCTGCGGCCACGCCGGCACTGGCAAGACCACCATCGCCAAGCACCTGATCGGCCCGCTGATCGCCCGTACCGGAGAATCGTTCTGCCTGCTCGACAAGGACACCCTGTACGGCCGCTACAGCGCCGCCGTGATGGGCGCGCTGACCGGCGATCCGAATGACCGCGACAGTCCCACCTACCTGCAGCACCTGCGCGATCCCGAGTACCAGGGACTGCTCGACACCGCCCGAGAGAATCTCGCGCTCGGCATCAACGTCATCGTCATCGGGCCGCTCTCGCGCGAGATCCGCGATCACCGGCTGAGCGACCGCCAGTGGCTCGGCATCGACGATGCCATCGACCTGCATATCGTGTGGGTACATTTGCCGGAAGACATCGCGCGCGCGCGTATCGAGCAGCGCGGCAATCCCAACGACGCCTACAAACTGGCGCACTGGGAAGATTACCGCCAGCGGCGCTTCATGCCCGATGCAGCCGAGTATCCGGAACTGATCATGTTCGACAATACGTCGCCCACGGAGGTCGAACAACTGGCGCTGCTCGACCGGCTGCTCGGATGACCATGCCAAGGCATGCGCGTCGTCAGCGCGTGGCGTAACGGCGTCGACACCCGATTGTCAGTCCTGACCGGCCACCGTGCTGGTATCCGGAACAGCAATCATCCCGGCCGCCGGCTGCGTGGCCATGCCGGCCAGCGCTTTCAGCACCTCCGCAGCAGCAGTCATGCCGAAGGCCGCCGTCACGCAGATGGACGAACCGAAACCGGCACAGGCCAGCCC
>DATLHT010000497.1:0-2748 GCA_035539795.1 Burkholderiaceae bacterium | reverse complement strand
TGCCTGCACACGAACAAACTCGTGATGACGCAGGAACTCATCGCCAACATGCTGGGCGTTCGCCGCGAAGGGGTCACCGAAGCGGCGCTCAAGCTGCAGCGCCTGGAGCTCATCCGCTACGCGCGCGGTCACATCACCGTGCTCGACCGCCAGGGCCTGGAGCAGCGCGTGTGCGAGTGCTACGAGGTGGTCAAGCGCGAGTACGACCGCCTCTTGCCGCCCCGCTTCGCCTCCTGAGCCCACCGGACCGTCGGTGCGCTGGCAGACGGAAGCGGGCCCGCTGAGCGCGCACACTGCGGCGCACTCCATGCCATCCGCCAACAACGACATCCTTCAAAGACTCAAGCCCGGGACGCGACAGCGTTTGCTGGAGCGGTGCGAGCCCTTCGCGTTCGGCCTGTCCACCAGGCTTGTCGAACAGGGGCAAGCGCTGCGCCATGCCCTCTTCCCGCGCTCGGGCTTCATCGCGCTGGTGATCGATGAAAAGGACCACCCGGCGCTGGCCGTGGGCCTGATCGGCCACGAGGGTGTGTTCGGCGGCGAGCTCATCCTCGGCACGTCACGGCCGCCCTGGCGCGCGGTGGTATTGAACCCGGGTGATGGCTGGCGCATCGAGGCGCAGGCGCTGCGCGAAGTCAGCGCGACCCACATCGACCTGCAACAGCGACTGCAGGGCCTCGTGCTGGTGCGCCTGCACCAGCAGGCTCTGGCCTCGGCGTGTGAACGGTTCCACCCCGTTGCCTCCCGCCTGGCCCGCTGGCTGCTCATGAGCCAGGACCGTGCGCAAAGCCCGAACTTCTATCTGACACAGGAATGCATGGCCCGCATGCTCGGCGTGCGGCGTGTGAGCGTGACCCTTGCCGCTGGCGGGATGCAAAACGATGGGCTCATCAGCTACCGGCGAGGCGATGTCAGCGTGCTGGATCGGGCTCGACTCAAGGCACGGGCCTGCAGTTGCTACGCCAACGACATTCAACTGGCACAGGCCTATGTGCGCCAGCCAACAAACAGAAACGGCTGATCCGCGCACAGTGACGCCGTGGGCCCTGGGGCGCGCACATCTGACCATGCACCAACCACTGCAAGAGTCCGTGCACCACGCCCACACCACTCACCGCCAGAGAGAAACACCCATGAATACGCGTAGCGCCGGCGAAGCGTCCGCAGACAGACGTCAAGGGCCGAGGAACACGGTCTGAGCCACTCGATGAATGCCTCCGCCTCTTCATTCCCGGAAACCATGAACGTCGTCAGTGGGCAATGCGTTCGGGCAAGCGACGGTCAGGTGTTCAGCTACAGCGTCGACGTAACGCCGTTTTTCTGGTCGGCAAATGTCCGGGATGCGGCCGAGCAGATTGTCGGCACGCCCAATCTCGGCGTTTTCGGTCGGCGACTGTCTAGCGAGGACCTGCGATCGTGCGCTGTTCACTGGATCGAGCGTGTGATACGCGATGGATTCCTGTGAGCTCGCTTCGTTGCGCTGAAAAGCCGTTGACGGCCATCCCCCACGCCAGACAACCGTAGAGACCCCAACCCATCGAGTCACGCTCAAGTCGATCCAATGACTTTACTGCTGACTGGAGGATGACATGAAAAACTCGAACGAGCAGATGTGCGGGGACATGGAAGGAGAGTCACGCTTGGGTGACGAAGCACATGAACACGCGACCGTCACGCTGAATGTCCTCGGCATCGTCGTGTCGTGGAGTTTGGGCGCAGAGAGACTGACTGGGTATCGTGCGCAAGAAGTGATTGGCAGGGCGTATGCCTTCATCTATCCCGATGAAACGAGTGCGAACGGACGGTCGTCGCAGCGGGAGCGGACGATGATTCTGCCGAATGGAAAGTATGAAGAGGAGGGGTGGCGCATGCGAGAAGACGGATCACTTTTTTTTGCCAGCGAACTCACCCGGCCCATGTTCGACGGGACGGGAAAGCTCGCGGGATGTGAAAAGGTCATCCGAAATCTCTCTGATTCATGCGCAAGCAACAAGGCGCTTCATCACAGCGATAAGTTCCCTTTGCGGCTTCTTGGCAGCGCACGCGACTGCGCCGTTCACATGCTCGATCCGTCTGGATGCATCGTTGGCTGGAGCATTGGTGCAGAGCTACTGACGGGGTACCACGCCGAGGAAGTCATCGCGAAGCACTATCAAATGCTGTTCCGGTGGGAAGATCGAACGGAAGGATTTCCCAGTTGGCAACTGCAACGTGCACGTTTGCATGGGTGCATAGAGGAGAGCGGCTGGCTTCTCCGAAAGGATGGATCCGCGGTTTGGGCGAATTTCGTTCTGACGCCCATCCATTCTTTTGATGGATCTCATGTCGGATTTTCCAAGGTGGCACGCGACAGGAGCGAGGGGAGTGCATACATGGCCGATAGGGGGTGTGGAGGGACGACGTGGGCAACAGCCCCGGCTCGGGCGCACGGCGTCGTTCACGGGTCCCCCGGGGGGAGCGGCGTGACTCCGCTCTGAGTCGTCATATCGATTCCGTTGCTTGTGAGGGTTTTTCCAGTGGTAGCGGTCGCTGCGTCCATCTCAGCAGCGCCAGGCCCACGGCGGCCGAGAACAGCGAGGCAAGGAAGATGCCGATCTTGGCGCTGTCCATCAAAGGCCCGCTCAGCGCGAGATTGGCGATGAATAGCGCCATCGTGAAGCCGATGCCGGCCAGGCAGCTACCGCCGGCCATGGCGCCCCAGCCCAGATCCCCGGGGCGCGTCGCCAGGCCGCTGCGCAAGGCCAGCCA
>DATLHT010000496.1:0-9074 GCA_035539795.1 Burkholderiaceae bacterium | reverse complement strand
GTTGGGAAGGATTCGAGGATACGACCTCGTTGAGAATGATGCGTGCGGGCACGTAGCCGAGCTGCGGATTGCCGGTGACCCAGCCGCCGAGTTGCGTTTGCGACGGGCCGCTGCCGTTGTTGAGGATCAGGCCGTTCCGGTTGACGTTGAACTGCTCGTACTGGTTACGGCTGACGCCAGCGGCACTGGGCGGTGCAATATGCACGAGCGGTACGCCGTTGCCCGCGGCATCCATGATCGGGCGCTGTCCGGCAGGTGCGCCGGGGGCAGCGCTGGTCGGCAGTTGCGCATACACCGGAAGGCTCTGGCACAGCGCCAGGGCCGCCAGTGCACCGGCAGTCAGTTGCCGGATGCTGTGCGCTGCATGGACGGTACGTCCGGCGCGGCGCTGGCCCGAGGCTGCCTTGTGCTGGCCGGTCGCCGTTTCCGGGGCCGCCATCATCTGGCCGCGGGTGCGATTGAAGACAACGCGGTGGCAATGCTGATTCATGGTGGACTCCTGGAAAGGATCAGAAACCGTAGGTCAGGGAGAGATAGGGGCTCCAGCCACGTGTGCGGAAGCCCTTCGGGTAGTACAGCGGGGCAGCGATGGCCACATCGGCCTGCCAGCCGCGCCATGTCGCGCGGACGCCGAGCGCTGCCCCGGCCAGCCAGCGGCCGGCGAGCATCACATCGGACCGACCCCACACGCGACCGGCATCGAGGCCGAGATACAGTGCGCTGTCGAAACCGGCTGGCAGGCCGCCGATGCGCAGCGGCGCGAGCCACTCGTTGCGGATCACATAGCCGTTTTCTGCGAGCAGTACGTTGTCGCCATCGAAGCCGCGCACCGTGTAGCGGCTGCCGATGGCCATCTGGTCGATGGAGAGCGTGGTATCGCGCGTGAGCTGAGCACGCACTGTGCCGCTGTAGCGGAAAGAGTGGCCACCGATCTGGAATGGCTGCACATAGCTGGCCGAGAGCGTGACGATGCGGGGGCGCAAGGTGGGCACGCCTTCCAGTGCGGGCAGATCGTCCTGCGCGCCGAACCAGGACACCCCCTTGCGCATACCGGCTTCGAGATCGAGCGCGGCATCGCCGAACAGCTGGCGATAGGTGATGCCGACCTCGGCATTGGTGGTGCGGCGGCGCTGCACGAGCAATTCCACGTCATCCAGATAGCTGTTGGCGCGTCGTGTGCCGACACCAGCAAACAGCCCGAGCTTGGCTGCGGCGGAGCGCCACACGGTGGCATGCCAGCGAAAATCGAGATTGCTGCTGCGGCCACTCGACAGGAAGGTGACGGTCGTGCCCTGGACGTTCTGCGCAAAGCGGCTGCGCGAGGCGCTGACGGTGAAGGTGTGATAGCCGAACGGCAGGCTGTATGACACGCCAGCACTCTGGCTGCGGTGGTCGCTACGGGTGCGCTCGGCATTGGTGTTGCCGGAGAGCGTAACGATGTCATTCAGGCCGAGCGGGTTGTCGAGCGCAAGGTAGGCGGCGGCTTGCGTGCGGCCCAGCGTGCTGCTGCCGGCATTGTCGACGGTGAGGCCGCCGCGCATGCGTTGCGGCAGATCGCCACTGCGCCGCACGATGACGACTTCGCTGGTATCAGGAGCGGTGCCCGGCTCGATGCGCGTGCCCACGCTTTGCGAGGGGACGCGGTTCATCTGCTCCACGCCCTGCTCGAGGTCGCGCACGTTCAGCGGTTCGCCTGTCTGCACGGGAAAGGCATTGCGCCATGTGCCCCAGGCATCCTGGCGCGGCTTGCCTTCTGCGTCCTGTTCTTCGATGCGTACGCCGGACAGCCGGCCGATATGCAATTGCAGATGCAACACGCCATCGGCCAGGTTCTGTTCGGGCAGCAGCACGCGTGTCGTGGCGTAGCCGCGCTCGATGAATGCGCCGTCGATGGCAGACGCGATCTGCCGCAGGCCGGCTGTTCCCGCGCACTGGCCGACGAATGGGGCAGTGACCGTGTCGAGCCATGGAAAGTGGTCGGCTGGCGGCGTAGTGTCTGGCGCATCGTCGGGTGCGGCGATGCGGATATCGTGCAGTACGAAGCAGGGCGTCTCTGCGGGCAATCGCGTGCTGACAGCAGCGCGTGCCTCGGGCTGCAGCGTATCGCCACCCTGCGGGGCGAGCTGGCGCTGCTGTTCGCGCGTCAGCGCCTCCTGGCGGCGCAGGCCTTCTTCGGCGGCGGCGCGGGGATTGCTGGCGGGCGCTGGTACGGTTTGCGCCAGTGCCGGCAACGTGAGCGCCAGCAACGAGCAGGTTGCCGCGCGCCGCATACGCCCGATATGTCGCATACGCCGCGGCAGCGCGCGGGGTAGGGTATGCGAGCCGGGCGCGTGTGCTGCCGGCGGGACTGCGTCGTGGGTCATGCCATCCTCATCCAGTGAATGCCGCTGCGCGCGTGTCACGCTGCATGCGGAGGATTCGGATGCTAGAAGGCTGGGCCCGCTCTTGCCACGTTGAATAGTGAAACGAACCGAAAACTAGTGTGTCTTTGCGTTTCGCTAAATTTGTTAACTGAATTGACGAATCCGTTGACCGTGATTGGAGCGGCGGCGAGAAGGAATTCAGTAGATTTTTTTACTGATCAAAGCATCGCTTACGTTGCGCAGTTACGACGCAGATTGCGAGCCTGCGGAGGCGTCGTGGATGATCTTCCCCGGCTTGAGTGCGGACGATACGGCAGTTGGGGCGGTTGGCGAACGAGGGTCGTTGCCCCGAGCTTAGAGAGTGCTCAGGCGCCGGCCTGCGCGTGACGCTGCGGATTCGCAATGAATCCGAACCGGGCGGCAACGTGGTCGGCGCGGATGCGCGCGATGGGCAGGCGGTTACCGTCCGGCATGACCAGATCGCCGGGGCTGGCATCCGGATCCTGTTCATCGTAGTCATCGCGCCAGGCAATGAGGGCTTCGACGGCCTGCAATTCCGTGTCGCTCAGCAGGGCAATATGGCTGTGCGGTGATGATTGAGCGGCCGTGCTGGCCAATCTCTCTGGAAGCGTGCCGGCAAGCAGCAGATTGCCCTGTTCGTCCAGAAGGCAGGTGTCGACCTGCAGCGGATCGCCGGTCATTACCGTGAAGCGGCCGGCATGAAAGCGTGCCACCCATGGCGTGTAGTCGAGTTCGACGAATACGCGCTGCGGGCCGTTCTGAAAAAACCAGCGCCCGTCGGCATCGCACTGATAGTTGCGCGCGATGAACTGCACGAGGCCGTCATGGCGGATGGGATCGCCGGGCGCACCTGCCTGCTGTGCGGCGTCGTCGCGCATGCGCCACTGGCCGCGCCGGTCGAGCGCGAGCCAGCCAAAGCAGTTCGGTACGTCGGGCCATTTGCGCATGGCCTGCTGGACGATGTCATCCATGGTCGGTCTCCGCATCGGCCGTGCGCGCCGGGGAGAATGTTCGTCCTGCGCATGCATCGAAGAAGCGCAGTGCGCGCAACGGCAACCAGTTCGACTGGCCGAGCGGCGGAAGGTGCCCGCGCCAGCCTGCGTGACGCGCGAAGAAGCCGACATGGCCGCCGTGAGCGGGCTGGACCAGGGTGACGGCTGGCGCGACGTCCACGGCGCGCGGCAAGACTTCGGCTGGCAAGAAGGGATCGTTGCGGGCGTTCAGCACCAGCGTCGGCACGGTGATGCCGCTGAGCACGAGCTTGCCGGAGGCGCGGTGCCAGTAGTCGTCGGTGTCGCGATAGCCGTGCAGCGGGGCCGTGACGATATTGTCGAAGGCGTACAGGTCGCGGCTTTGCAGCATGGCGTCGGCATCGAACAGGCCGGGATACTGCTTGAGCTTGGCGAGCGACTTGGTCTTGAGCGTCTGCAGGAACATGCGCGTGTAGACCATATTGAAGCCGCGCGAGAGTGCCATGCCGCCCGCGGTGAGATCAAGCGGTGCGGAGACGGCGGCGGCGGCCGTGACGAACGATGCATCTTCCTGGCGTTCGCCGAGAAAGCGCAACAGCGCGTTCCCGCCGAGCGAGATGCCGACGACATACAGCGGGCGGCTGGTGGCTTCACAGTGTGTCTGGTACAGGCGACGCAGGACCCAGTCGATCTCGTCGCCGTCGCCGGAATGGTAGAAGCGCGGCGCAAGATTGAGCGATCCCGAGCAGCCGCGAAAGTGCACCACCACGCCTTCCCACTGGCGCGCCGCCAGCGCCGCAGTGAGGCCGCGCGCGTAGTGGCTTGCGGAACTGCCTTCGAGGCCGTGGAACATCACGACCAGCGGCGTCTCGGCCACGCAGGCATGCGTGCTCCAGTCGAGATCGATGAAGTCGCCGTCGGGCGTGTCCCAGCGTTCGCGCCGGTAGTGCACGCGCGGCGCGGGCATCAGGCGGGCGGGGATGATCGTTTGCGCATGGCCACCCGGTAGCCACCAGGGCGCATCGCAGGTGTCGTCGAAGGGAAAGCCGGGATCGGGAGGTACGGTCACTTGGAGGAACTGTGCCGATTGAGAGGCGCGATCAAAGTGAAGCGAAGCGGTTCTGGCTAGCCCAGCGGCCGCAGGCAGGACTGCGGTACGGCACGGTCAGGCAACGACGTCAGAATCATGGTGCTTGCGCCGCTCAATGCATCGAGTGGCGCACTGGCGTCCCGATACCATCGGCGCTGACAAGCTGCGTTTCGCTGGCGGGGCTGCAGTGGATATGACTGAAGCGCCAGCCTTCATGGTTCTGCATCAGCACGTAAGTGGTGTGCACATACAGGTCGGCCTCGATGGCGTCGAGATTGAAGCGCATGGCTTCGGTGGCCTGGAAGACCGACACGCCAAGCGTGGAGGTGCTTTCGATGCCCACGGTTTCGATCCATACCGGCTGGCTTTCGAGCAAGGTGGTGAAGACGGTGCGCAGGCGCTCCAGCCCGACCACGCGCTGTCCGTCCGGCAGGATGCAGCTGACCGATTCGTCGTCCAGCCACAGTCGCAGCACGGCCTCGGCGTCGCGTCGCTTCATGGCTTCGCGGAACGACTCCAGGGTGTCCTCGGCGGCTTCGAACAGGCGGGCGAAACGTGGCATGTGAATGGGCTCGAAAGATAACGCGGAAGGTCAGGAACGCTGCAGCAGCTTGCGCAGTTCGACAAAGATCATCTCCGGGCCGATCTGCTTCAGGCAGTTGAGGTGACCGAGCGGGCACTCGCGCGCGAAGCACGGGCTGCACTCCAACTGCAACCACATGATACTCGCAGCCGGCGAGAGCGGCGGGGTGTGGCGCGGATCGCTGGAACCGAACACCGCGACCTGCGGCCGGCCCAGCGCGGCGGTCACGTGCATCAGGCCGGAGTCGTTGCAGACCGCGGCTTCGGAGCGCGCCAGCAGATCGATGGCGTCGTCCAGGCTGGTTTGTCCGCACAGGTTGCGGACGAACGGCGCGCGGGTGACGATCTCCTCGGCGATGGCCGAATCCTTGGAGGAGCCGAGTGCGATGATTTGCGTATACGGATAGGCACGGCGCAGCATCTGCGCCAGTTCGGCGAAGTGTTCGGCAGGCCAGCGCTTGGCGCTGCCGTATTCCGCGCCGGGGCAGAAGCTGATGACGCGCGTGTGGTGATCGATGCCGAAGCGCGTGGCGGTATCGCCGACCTGCTGGGGTGAGGCCTTCAGTACCGGATCGGTCAGCGTCTCGGGCAGGCGGGCGCCGGGCTTGAGGCCAAGCGCGGCGTAGTGCGACACCATCGGCGGGCGCGACTTGCGCGGCGGATTGGCATGGCGCACGTTCAGCAGGCCCCAGCGCGCCTCGCCGCGATAACCGATGCGCAGCGGGATGCCAGCCAGCCACGGAATGAGCGCCGACTTGAGTGAGTTGGGCAGGATGTAGGCGGCGTCGTACTGCTCGCCCTTGAGCTGCTGCGCGAACATCATGCGCGCGCCGAGCTGCAGCTTGCCATGTGCCAGTTCGGTCGGGAATACCTGGGTGATTTCCGGCATGCGCGCCAGCACCGGGGCGACCCATTTGGGTGCGAGGACATCCAGCTGCAGGCGCGGTTGCCGCGCCTTGAGCAAGGCAAACAGCGGCTGCGCCATCAGCGCATCGCCGATCCAGTTGGGGGCGACGATCAGGGCTTTTTTCATATCTGGGCAGCCCCGTGCTGGAATATGGCTCCCTCGGGACGCAGCGACCCGCGTAGCGGTGGAGCGTAGTGGCTATTCTTCATGTTGGGGACCGGGCGCACGCGCGCGCCGCACTGTCGCGGATCGAATCCGGCCTCGCTGGCCCGTGGGCGGCGAGACCGGTGGAAGGAGCGGGCGCGAGGCGCGCTCAGTGGTGACCCTTGAGCACCGTGCCCGGCTTAAGCCGGTACACGGTACCGCAGTACGGGCATTTGGCGTCGCCGGCCGCTTCCAGCGGCAGGAACACGCGCGGATGGTAGCTCCACGCAGGCGTGTTGCGGTTGGGGCAATGAAGCGGAATGTCATCGGCGCCGATTTCGACGAGGGCATCGGGTCCGGTGGTTTTCTGTTGGGCTTGTGTCATGGTTCGCGTGCGTGTCACACCAGGGTGAGCCAGTGGCGGTATTTCGGATCCTTGCCGGCAACCGCGGCAAAGAAGGTTTCCTGAATCTGTTTGGTGATGGGCCCGCGCGCACCGTTGCCGATCTCGCGGTCGTCGAGCGAGCGGATCGGCGTGATTTCGGCGGCGGTGCCGGAGAAGAAGGCTTCGTCCGCGCAGTACATCTCGTCGCGCGTGATGCGTTTCTCGCGCACCGGGATGCCCAGGTCAGTGGCGATCTGCAGCACCGAGTTGCGCGTGATGCCGTCCAGGCACGAGGCCAGGTCCGGCGTGTAGATGGTGCCGTCGCGTACCACGAACACGTTCTCGCCCGAGCCTTCGCTCACATAGCCTTCGGTGTCGAGCAGCAGGGCTTCGTCGTAGCCGAGCGCCGTGGCTTCCTGGTTGGCGAGGATCGAGTTGATGTAGTAACCCGAGGCCTTGGCGCGCACCAGCGAGACGTTGACGTGGTGGCGCGTGAACGACGAGGTCTTGACGCGGATGCCCTGTGCCAGCGCTTCCTCGCCGAGGTAGGCGCCCCACGACCAGGCGGCGATGGCGGTGTGGATGGTGTTGTCGCGTGCCGAGATGCCGAGCTTTTCCGAACCGACCCAGATCAGCGGGCGCAGGTAGCACGATTCGAGCTTGTTGGCGCGCACCACTTCGCACTGCGCGGCCATCAGCGTATCGGCATCGTAGCCGACCTTCATCTGGAAGATCTTGGCGGAATTGAGCAGGCGGCGGGTATGTTCCTGCAGGCGGAAGATCGCCGTGCCTTCTGGCGTCTTGTAGGCGCGCACACCCTCGAACACGGCCATGCCGTAGTGCAGCGAATGCGTGAGCACGTGCACGTTGGCGCTGCGCCAGTCAACGAGTTTGCCATCCATCCAGATACTGCCGTCGCGGTCGGCCATTGACATGCGCGTCTCCTGTTCCTGTGTGCGGGGTACAAAGCATTGCATTATAAGCCGGTGACACCGATTTGTGCGCCGCGAGAAGGCGTGGCAAGGGGTGCGCCGAGCAAATGCGGCAGACGGTGTGGACGCGATGCCGCATGTTCCTCTCAACGCGTATCGGGGCCACGGGGCGCTGGGTATCCCGGGTTATACTCGCGGCTTCCCCCCTTGAAGCAACCGGTCGTTTCATCCATGAATCCCCCGCAGTGGTTCGCGCGCCTGCGCATGCGGCTCCTGGCTTTGGTCCAGGCGCGGTTTCACGGTGCTCGGCCGGGTGGTGCGGAAGTCCGGATTCCGACCGGCATCCTGGGCCGCTGGTGGGCCAGCCATCCGCAGATCGAGCGGACCCGTTTCATCGAAGGCGCCCTGGCCTTCGCTCCGACCATTCCGGCGGTGTTTTCCTGGGGGCTGGTGACCGGCATTGCCATGAGCAAGTCGGTCCTCACGGTGCCGCAGGCGATCGTCATGTCGCTGTTCCTGTATGCCGGCGCGGCGCAACTGGCCATCCTGCCGCTGATGGCGGCCGGCCTGCCGATCTGGACCTCGCTGCTGACTGCCTTGTTGGTCAACCTGCGCTTCATTATCACCAGCGCGGCGTTGCAGCCGCACTTTGCCTATCTGCCGTTCGTGCGCCGGACCCTGCTGGGATCGTTCAATGGCGACATCACTTTCGTGCTGTTCATGGCGCGCTATACAGATTCCGGCTATGCACCGGGCAAGCAGGGGTATTTCTGGGGCATTGCGATCACCAACTTCGTCACCTGGCAGGTCGCCAGCATCGCCGGCATCCTGCTGGCAGGCGCCTTCCCGGAGGCCTGGGGCGTCGGGCTGGCGGGCACCCTGGCGCTGATTCCGGTCATGGTGTCGACCATTCGCTCGCGCTCGAGCCTGCTGGCTGTCGGCGTGGCGGCCGTGCTGTCGCTGCTGCTTTTCGATTTGCCGTACCGGCTGAGTCTGGTGGTGGCGGTGGTGGGCGCGATTGCCGCCGGCATGGCCAGCGATGAGCTGGCGGACCGCGCGACGCTGCGCGCGATCCATCGCCATGCGCAGGAGGAAGATGGCGATGGGGGTCGCGATGGGAGTCACGGCGAAAGTCCGGATGGCGGACCGGAGGAACGGCGATGAGCGCGCGGGACATCTGGATCCTGATTGCCTTGCTGACCGTGATGACCATCCTCACGCGCGCCATGTTTGTGATGTTTGGATCCCATGTGACGCTGCCTGACCGCCTGCAGCGCGCCTTGCGTTATGCCCCCGGGGCGGCGCTGGTGGCCATCATCCTGCCCGACCTGGCAACGTGGCAGGGGCATTTCGCCCTGGGCTTCGACAACTACCGGCTCGTCGCCGGCGTGGTGGCGATTGCCTTCTATGCTGCAACCCGGCGCATGCTTGCAACCATTGCGCTCGGCATGGCGATCTACACGGCCTTGCGGCTGCTGGCTTAGGATTCCGTTCACGCGGACACGAGCCGATGGCTGTCAGGCCAGTTGCGGTTTTCGTGCGCCGAAGTGCAACATGGGCTGGCGGGGCAGCGCCGCCGGGGTTCGCCACCATCCCCCGGCGGCGATTTCCAAGGCAATTTCCGTGGAATACGGGGCGGGATCGGGTAAAATGGCCGTTTCCCAAGAATGACTCCGCCG
>DATLHT010000495.1:0-10191 GCA_035539795.1 Burkholderiaceae bacterium | reverse complement strand
GCTGCATGCCGATATCACCGAGATCACGGCGCGCCGCGAGTTTGCCGATAACCTGCTGGCGCAGGGCGCGGAAGCGACCGGCAGCACACAGCAGGCATTCCAGGCGTTTGTCGAGGCAGAGAGCCGCAAATATGCGGAGCTGGTGCGTAAATCAGGTGCGAAGCTTGATTGATGAATGCGAAATCGAAGGCAAGGATTGGTTTTGTTGACAGTGATCGTAACATCCCGTTACACCTGCAGCGCTTCTGTTAAGACTTCGAAGGACTGTCCCGCTTAAGCTGTCATGATCCTGCGCACCCACATGCAGGAACATACAAGGAGAGTGTCATGAAAATGCTTCTGGCATTGTGCGTGGTTGGCGCATCGCTGCTGGCGGGCTGTGCGGTTTATACCCCTGCGGGTCACGTCGTGGTCGATGATGCAGGAGGCGGGCCCGGGCCGTATCATTGTCCTCCGGGGCAGGCCAAGAAAGGGCGCTGCTAACGCGCTGCAGCTTGCGGTACCCATCCGCGGGCTGCTAAACGGACCGCCCGGCGATCTTGCCGGGCGGTCCGTTTTCTTTGTGGGATGACTGTGCGGCCGATGATGGTCAGCGCGGCGGCAGCAGTCTGGTGGGATCGGCTGGCTGGCCGTTCTGCCGCAATTCGAAATGCAACGAGGCCGGGCCTTTGGCGACGCGCCGGAAATGACCGATGCGGTCGCCCTGGCGCACTTGCTGGCCTTCCTTGGCCGTCGCTTCGCCGAGGTGGGCATAGGCAGTCATGCGACCTTCGGTGGCCTTGATCAGGACGATGGTGCCGTAACCGCGCAACTGGCCGCTGAAGGCTACGCGGCCATCGTGCGCGGCATAGACGGCATCGCCGGACAATCCCTCGATATCGAGTCCCTTGTTGCCTTTTTCCTCGTAGCCGCGTGCCACCTTGCCGGCCGTGGGCCATTGCAGTGCATAGCCCGGCACAGCCTTCGGCGGAGGCGACAGCCGCGCCGGTGGGGGCAGCTTGGCCTCGGGTGGTTCGGTTTCCTCCGGCATGGGTTTCATCGCGGTGGAGGAAGGGTCTGGGCGGGTGCCGGCGGCCGCTTGTTCCGGGGCCACGGGAGGCGGGCTGCTACCTGCGGGCGCTGTTACGCGCAGGACCTGTCCGACCTGGATGACATTCGCATCGCTCAGCTGGTTCCATGTCTGCAGCTCGGTATGCCTGCGGCCATGGCGACGCGCGATGGCAAGTAGCGTGTCTCCGGGCTGCACGCGATAGTGGCCAGGTGGCACCGGCGCCTGCGTCGCCTCGGGCTTGAACAGTGGCACAGGAGTGCTGGCTGGCGGCGGTGTGTCGGGTCGGCTCCAGGGATCCTGGTTCCAGCCGGCCGGCGGGGCGGGCATGGGCGACGACGTGCAGGCGGCCAGCAGCGCTACGGGCAGCCACGACAGGCGCAGTGCCAGAGGGCAGGAGATGCGGCGGGAAGTGCGGTGGAGCAACGGGGCGGGGAGATGGAAAAACATGTGCGCAGTCGATGCAGCATGCAAGGCTGCATCCAGTATGATGGGGCAGTATTGCGAAAGACCCAAGCATAACGCAAATGGCTTCCCCAACTGAAGATCTCGACCACATTTCCACGCGTACCCTGCATCATTACAACACGCATGCCGAGCAGTTCCGCGGTGGTACCTGGGACCACGATGTCAGCCAGAACATCGCGGCACTGCTGCGCTTCATGACAGGGCCGGCGCCGTTCCGTATCCTCGATTTCGGCTGCGGTCCGGGGCGCGACCTGATTGCCTTCACCGCGCTCGGCCATACTGCCGTTGGCGTCGATGGGGCGGAGCGGTTCGTCGAGATGGCGCGACAGGCATCGGGTTGTACCGTCTGGCATCAGGATTTCCTGCATCTGGCATTGCCACCGGGCATGTTCGATGGCGTCTTCGCCAACGCCAGCCTGTTCCATGTGCCGAGCAGTGCGCTGCCTGACGTATTGCTCGCCCTGTATGCGACATTGCGGCCGGAGGGCGTATTATTCTGCTCCAACCCCAGGGGCGCCAACCAGGAAGGCTGGAGCGGCGACCGTTACGGCACGTTCCATGATCTCGAGCAGTGGCGGGCATTCATGTCAGATGCGGGGTTTGTCGAGCTCGAACATTACTATCGTCCCGCCGGGTTGCCGCGTGAGCAGCAGCCGTGGTTGGCGAGCGTGTGGCGGCGTCCCGCCGAAACCTGATCCGATCGCATTCCGCTCCGATACCAGCATGACCGCTCCCGATCCGCATTCCTCTCACGGCCCGGCACCTGCCGGTACCAGTGCGTTCAAGCATCCGCCGGGGGCCGGCCGGCTGGCGCGTGCCACACGCGCCTCGCTGCTCGGCCTGAAAGCGGGCTGGCGGCATGAGGCAGCATTCCGTCAGGAGGTGTGGCTAGCATTGGTGCTGCTGCCGCTCGGCATCTGGCTCGCGCCTTCGTTGGCATATGGTGTGCTGATGGCGGTGTCGATCGTGCTGGTGTGGTGTATCGAGATGGTCAACTCCGCGGTGGAGGCGCTGGCGGACGCAATTTCGCTGGAACATCATCCATTGCTGGGCCGCGCAAAGGATCTCGGCAGCGCAGCGGTTTTCTTCAGCCTGCTGATCGCATCCGGCGTGTGGCTCATGGCTGTCTACCTGCGCTTTTTCGCGTAGAGCGCACCATGCCCGTCATGCCGTTCCACACGCAATCGTCCCGCCTCGCCTGGATGGGTCTCGTATTGCTCCTGGCCAGCGCCTTGTTCCTGCTCTGGCTCGGTACGACCCGGCTCGATGTTCGCTTGGCTGCCTCCATCTATGATCCAGTGACAGGCGGGTTCCCGTTGCGTCATGCATGGTTTGCAGAGGTCCTCGCGCATCAGTGGCTCAAGTGGTGCATGCTGGTCCTGGGCGGTGGCGTGCTGGCACTGGTCGCCTGGGATACCTGGCGGCCGCGAGCATGGATTGCGGCTGGGCTGCGGGTACGGCTGCGCGTCGTTGCGGCGTGTGCCATCACCGTACCGCTGGTGGTCAGCACGCTGAAACGGTTGAGCGCGTCCCACTGCCCGTGGGATATCATCGACTATGGCGGCAGTGCGCCTTATGTCCACCTGCTTGATGCTATGCCTGCCGGCGTCGCTGCAGGACACTGCTTTCCGGCGGGCCATGCGACGAGCGTGCTCTGGCTGCTCAGCCTGTGCACGCTATGGCTGCCATCGCAGCCGCGCCGCGCATTCGGTGTTGCGATCCTGACCCTGCTGGTGGGCGGCGCAGTTGGATGGATCCAGCAATTGCGCGGTGCGCATTTTCTCTCGCACACCCTGTGGTCGATGTGGATTGCGTGTGCTGTCACGTTCGTGTGGTATCAATGGCTGACACGTCATGAGCTACATCGCCGCAGGCACGCGGTACAGGCATGACGTACTTGCACCGTGATCGATGAGAATCGATGCGGCATGGTATTGTTGATACTCGAACCGTCATTCGCCAGACAGCCAGGTTGGCTGCGGGGCGAGGCGCCACAGTGTGGCAGCAGATGTTGAGCGAAGCGACGCCGAGTGCACCGCAAGGTTTTTCACCGGTGTTCGCGGCTGATCGTGTTAGCATCCTGTCTCACTTGCAATCGGAGGGCTGTATCGATGGACATCAAGTTCCAAGAGCAAGAAAGCTACGATATCAACAATGAGGGACTGCTGTTCCACGCCATCGTCGATGGCAAAAAAGTCACCTGCGTGGTGACGCGAGAAGCCTTGTGGGAAGGTTTCAGTGCTGATCAGGTGCTATCGCTGGAAGCTGCCTTCCGCGCTGGCCAGGACATCATCCAGCGTGCAGCGGCAACGCTGATTGCGCAGGGGGCACCCGAGCCGGTGGTCATCAAACGGGCTCATCTTCTGTAGTTCTTCACCGCACGGGTGGCGGTCGCCGCAGACGTGTCACATGACCGGGTCATATGACATTGTCATTTGAGCGGCTCCGCGCTCCCGGTTCATTTTCTTTCACACCGCTTTTGCATCACCGTCGTTCGTTCCTGGCATGGCTGTCGAGCCTGCTGTAGCGGACTGTGCTGCCTGCGCCTGTCGTTGACGGCATTCGTCGAACACGCGCGCCGTGCAGCGCGCGCATACCTCGGGATCGAGGTGTTCATAGATACGGTGGATTGCTTCTTCCTTGCTGGAGAAGATGTGGTCGGCGCCGAGCCGCTCGGTGAAGCCGGTCTGTCGCCACGTTTCCAGCACTTGTGTGCGGGGACGGTGAAAGTACAGGTCGCCGCCCATTGCACGGCGCTCGCGGCACTCCGTTTCCCACATCTCGGCCCCGGCCAGATCGACGAAATTCATGCTCTTCGTCATCACCAGCAGATGGCGCTGCTGTGGCGCCTGACGCCGGAAGCTGTGCAGGCGGTCGGTAACATAGGCCACTGCACCGAAGAACACCGAGCCTTCCACACGGACCAGTTTCAGCTGGGGGCACTCGGGCTGCGGGCGGCGCAATTCATTGAGTGGTGTGAAGCGGCGCGCCGGGTCGTCGCCATCAGGCACCATTGGGCGTACGCCAGGGCGCGAGGTGCGATACAGGTAGGCCACCAGCGACAGGATCGTACCCAGCAGAATGGCGATCTCCAGGCGCATGACCAGCGTGGCGGCAAAGGTGCTTAGTGCGATCAGGAATTCGGCATTGCTGAGGCGGCGGATCTGCCGGAAGCGTTCAAAATCGAACAGGCTCCAGGAGACCAGCAGCAGCATTGCGGCGATAGCGGCCAAGGGTATCTGCCCAAGCAGCGGAGCACTGACGGCGACCAGTCCGACCAACAGGACGGAAGAGAACACGGCGGCGAGCGGCGTGCGTGCACCAGCCTCATAGTTCGGCACCGAGCGGTTCAGTGAGCCACACGACACATACGATGAAAAGAACGAGCCGGCAATGTTCGAGAGCCCCTGGCCGATGAATTCGCGGTTCGCATCGATGTGTTGGCCCGAGCGCAGCGCCACCGCCTTGGCAATCGAGATGGCCTGTCCAAGCGCAACGATCGTCAGCGCCGCGGCGATACCCAGCATGTCGCCAAAGGCATGCCAGGACAGCAGCGGATTGGTGAACGGCGGCAGCGCAGCGGGAATGGCGCCGACCACGGCAACATGATGGAACGGGCCGGCTTCGCGCACGTGGTTGAGCAGGAATGCCATGGCGTAGCCGGCGATCAGTCCGAGCAGCATATGCGGCGTGCGCGGTAGCCAGCGCCGCGCGGCCAGCGCGCCGACCAGCGTCACGACGCCGACTGCCAGCGCGGACAGATTGATATCCGCGTAGTCGGTGAACACATGGCGCACCACGCCAAAGGCCTTGGTGCCTGCTGGTACTTCGAGCCCCAGCAGGTCCTTCAGTGCAAACAGCGCGATCAGCATCGCCGCACCGCAGGTAAAGCCCAGCAGCACGGAGGGTGAGATGAAGTTGGCCAGCATGCCGAGGCGCAAGGCACCAATCGCCAGCTGCATGATGCCGACGAGCAGCGTGACGGCAAGCACGAACTGGATGTATTGCGGACTGCCCGCCAGCGCCAGCGGCGAGAGCATGGCGAACAAGGCCAGCGAATTGGCGTTGGTCGGCCCCGACATGACGTGCCAGCTCGAGCCGAACAGCGCTGCGACGATGCACGGTACCACCGCGGTATAGATACCGTACTGCGGCGGCAGGCCGGCCAAGGTGGCGAAGGCCACGCCCTGCGGAAGCACCAGCAGGGCGCCCAGCAGACCGGCGACGAGATCCGCACGCAGCGTCTCCCGTGATACACGGTGGCGCCATGCTGGCAGCCACCTAAACATGAGAGACGCGAAATCTGGGCGCACGGTAGAACAGTCTTAGGGCAGGGGGTTGAGGGAAAGGGTCGCGACGACTGGCGTGTGGTCCGAGGGCTGTTCCCATGTCCGTGGCACCTTGTCGATGGTGCAGGCGGTACAGGCGGCGGCGAGCGGGTCGGACAGCAGGATATGGTCGATCCGCAGGCCCGCATTGCGCCGGAAGGCCAGCATGCGATAGTCCCACCAGCTATAGAGCTTGGGTGGCTGCTCGAACTGGCGGAAGGCGTCTGTCAAGCCGAGCCCCTCCAGCGCACGGAAGGCAGCACGCTCCTCGGGGGAAACCAGGTTTTCGCCTTCCCATTTGGCGGGATCGTGCACGTCGCGGTCTTCCGGCGCGATGTTGTAGTCGCCGAGCAGCGCCAGCTGCGGATAGCGCGCCAGTTCGTCACGCAGCCATGCGGTCAGGGCTTCAAGCCAGCGCAGCTTATAGGCGAACTTATCGGAGCCGACAGCTTGGCCGTTTGGGAAGTAAGCGGAAATGACACGCAGCGGTCCGTTCGCCGTTTCGTAGGTACCGGCCACAACGCGTTGCTGTGCGTCCTCGAAGCCGGGAATATTGCGTACGATGTCAGTCGGGGCGGGGAGGCTAGTCGTGCGCGCCAGGATGGCAACGCCGTTGTAGGTCTTCTGGCCAGTGTAGATGCTGTGGAAGCCTGCGCTTTCGAGTTCTGCCAGGGGATACTTGTCATCCGGCAGTTTCAGCTCCTGCAGGCAGAGCAGGTCGATGGGCTGATCGCTGTTCTCCTGCGCCAGCAGCCAGTCGAGCACATGTGGCAGGCGCACTTTCAGCGAATTGACGTTCCAGGTGGCGAGCTTCATTCCGTGTTCTGTGGATGTTCATGGCCCCGGGAAAATTGCCCGAGGCCATGCACAGCGCCCTGCCGGTTTCCGTTCTGCGTGGGCCAGGCAGGGCGCGATGCAGCCCCTATTGTCGCACTACATGGCCGGGAAGGGGAAATGCTGCCCGGAAATCGCGATTCAGGCGGCCATCCCACCGTGGCGGAGCAATGCATCGATGGAAGGCTGGCGGCCCCGGAATGCCTTGAACGATTCCATCGCCGGACGGCTGCCACCGGCCTCAAGGATGGTCTGGCGGTAGCGCATGCCGGTTTCCGGATCGAGCACCGTGCCACGCGTCTGCGCCGCTTCCTCAAACGCGGCATAAGCGTCGGCGGACAGCACCTCGGCCCACTTGTAGCTGTAGTAGCCGGCAGCATATCCGCCCGCAAAAATGTGCGAGAAGGAATTCGGCCAACGCGACAGCGCCGCTTGCGGAATGACGTGGAACGAGTCATTGACGGTGCGCGCCAGTTCGAGCACCGACTGGTTGCCGCGCGGATCGAATGCCGTATGTAGCTGCATGTCGGTGACCGAGAACACGATCTGGCGCAGCGTCATCATGCCGTTCTGGAAGTTGCGGGCGGCCAGCATGCGGTCGTACAACGCGCGCGGCAGCGGTTCGCCCGTGGTGGCGTGGCGCGTCATGCGCGACAGCACTTCCCATTCCCAGCAGAAATTTTCCATGAACTGCGACGGCAGTTCCACGGCATCCCATTCGACGCCATTGATGCCGGAGACGCCGAGATCCTCGACCTGCGTCAGCATGTGGTGCAGACCATGGCCGAACTCGTGGAACAGCGTAATGACTTCGTCGTGGGTGAACAGCGCCGGACGGCCGCCAACCGGGGCGGAGAAGTTGCAGGTCAGGTACGCCACGGGTGTTTGCACGCTGCCATTGCCGAGAAGTTTGCGGCCACGCGCGTCGTCCATCCACGCGCCGCCACGCTTGCCTTCGCGGGCATACAGGTCGATGTAGAACTGGGCCAGCAGGCGGCCGTCACGCGACGAGACGCGATAGAAGCGCACGTCTGGATGCCACGTCGGCGCGTCATCCGCGGCGATGACAACATCGAACAGTGTCTGGACCACCTCGAACAGTCCGGCCAGCACCTGCGGTTCGGGGAAGTACTGTTTCACTTCCTGCTCAGAGAACGCATAGCGTTGCTCGCGCAGTTTCTCCGAGGCGTAGGCGATATCCCAGGGCTCGAGCTTGTCGAGGCCGAGCGATTCACGGGCGAATGCCTGCAGTTCGGTCCAGTCGGCCTCTGCGAACGGTCGCGCCTTGTCGGCCAGTTCCCGCAGGAAGTCGAGGACCTGTTCCGGCGACTCTGCCATCTTGGGTACCAGCGACAGTTCTCCGAAGCTGCCGTAGCCGAGCATGCGCGATTCTTCCTGGCGCAAGGCCAGCTGTTCGACCATATTGGTGCTGTTGTCCCACTCTGGCTTGCCCTGGTTGTAAGTGGTCAGTTCCGAGGCACGCGTGACATTCGCTTCGTACAAAGTCCGCCGCAGGGTGCGGTCGTCTGCATACTGCAGCACGGGAAAGTAGGACGGGAAATGCAGCGTGAATTTCCAGCCAGCCTTGCCGTCCTTCTCTGCGGCGGCGCGGGCAGCTTCCAGTGCATCCTCGGGCACGCCGGCCAGCCGTGCCTCATCCTCGATGAACAGCGCATAGGCGTTGGTGGCATCGAGCACATGGTCGGAGAAGGCCTTGCTCAGATTGGCCTTCGCTTCCTGGATTTCCGCGAAGCGTGCTTTCTGGTCATCCGGCAATTCGGCGCCGCCGAGACGGAAGCCGCGCAGCTCGTGCTCGAGCAGTGTCTTGCGGGCTGGCGAGAGGCTGGCAAATTCGGGGCCTTCTGCAATGGCCTTGTACTTCCGGTAGAGCGCGAGGTTCTGGCCGAGTGCGGCGCTGAATTCGGTCACACGCGGCAGATTTTCGGCATGGGCCTGACGCAGTGCGGGCGTATCGACCACGGCGCTGAGGTGGCTGACGATGCCCCACGCGCGGCCCAGGGGCTCGGTGGCCACTTCGAGGCGCGTCAATACGTTATCCCAGGTAGCGGGTGCGGTATCGTTTTCGATGGTCTGCACGGCAGCCTGCGCGTCGGCCAGCAAGCGGTCGAGCGCCGGCGTGATGTGTTCCGGGCGGATGGCATCGAAGCGCGGCAGGCCGCTGAAGTCGAGCAAAGGGTTGTCGGCAGGCGTCATAGTAGCAATCCGTCAGGGGTGGAACAGGTCAGACACATACCAGATAGGGACGGTTCATACGGATTCCAAGCCCCTGGTCCTGGCATGTGCAGGTATGCCCGGGTACGCTTCAGGCGGCGGCGCGTTCTGCCGATTCCAGCGTATTGATTAGCAGCATGGTGATGGTCATCGGACCGACGCCACCAGGCACGGGGGTAATCCAGCCTGCCACTTCACGCACACCGGCAAAGTCGACATCGCCGCACAGTTTGCCTTCGTCGTTGCGGTTCATGCCGACATCGATGACTACGGCGCCGGGCTTGACCATGTCTGCGGTGATCAGATTGCGCTTGCCGACGGCCGCCACGATGATGTCTGCCTCACGGGTATGCGCGGCAAGGTCGCGGGTCTTGCTGTTGCAGATGGTGACCGTGGCGCCAGCCTGAAGCAGCATCATGGCCATGGGTTTGCCGACGATGTTCGACGCGCCAGCCACCACGGCCACGGCGCCACGCAGCGGCATGTCGATGGACTCCAGCATCTTCATGCAGCCATAGGGTGTGCACGGACGGAACAGCGGTGCGCCGGTCATCAGTGCGCCGGCGTTGGCGACGTGAAAGCCATCCACGTCCTTGGCCGGTGCGATTGCTTCGAGCACCTTGTGGCTGTCGATATGCTTGGGCAGCGGCAGTTGTACGAGGATGCCGTGGATTCTCGGATCGTCGTTGAGTTCTGCAATACGTTCCAGCAGGCCGGCTTCGGTCAGATCGGCGGGATAGCGGTCGAACACCGAATAGAAGCCGTTTTCCTCACACGCCTTGATCTTGTTGCGGACATAGACCTGGCTGGCGGGATCCTCGCCGACCAGGATCACGGCCAGCCCGGGCTGGTGGCCTTTGGCGGTCAGGGCGGCAGCGCGCGCGGCGGCTTCGGTGCGGAGTTTTTTGGCAAGGGCATTGCCGTCGATCAGTTGGGCGGACATGTGGGATACCGGAGGAAGTGTCTGAAACTGGCTGCGGAGCCCCGAAGTTTGGCTCAGGGGTCCGGATTCCCGCACATTATAAAGCGCCAGGCCTGGGCGCGCGGAAACGCGGCAGATCGCCTGGCTGGGCATCGCGGGACGTCCCGGGCCGGTGTGATCACATGTCGCCGGTGACGGGCACGGAGGAAGGCGGGTTTGTCCTGGGCGCCGGGCAGGCGGGGCGCTGCCCCGGCCTGCATGCTGGATCAGGACTGTGGCTTGGACAGCGCCAGGCGCAGCAGGTCGGCTACCGTGCTGACGTTCAGCTTTTCCATGATGTTGGCACGATGGGCTTCTAC
>DATLHT010000494.1:0-5928 GCA_035539795.1 Burkholderiaceae bacterium | reverse complement strand
AGGTCTCCTTGGACTTATGGGTGTCACTTGAATTGATGCGTGCGCGGCTTATAGCTGCGCCGCCATTTCCTGCACGGCTTTTTTCAGAATCTTGCCGCTCTGCGCGGCTGGCAGACGTTCGACCGGTACGATGATCTGTGGACGTTTATACGGGGCGAGGCGCTCGCTCACGAAGGCCGAGAGCGCGGCCGCATCGAACGGCACCTGCGGGTCGACTTCGATGTACGCCACGACCTGCTCGTCGCTGTCGACCTGCTTGCCGACCACACACGACTGCACCACGCTCGGGTGCGCGTTCAGCGCAGCTTCTACTTCGCTGGGGTAGACGTTGAAACCGGAACGGATGATCAGGTCCTTGAGGCGGCCCATCACGTAGAACGCACCGTCCGGCGCCTGGCGCACGAGATCGTTGGTGCTGAGCCAGCCGTCCGGCGAGAGCACCGCGGCAGTCTGTTCGGGGGCCTTGTAATAGCCTTTCATCACGTTCGGGCCGCGGATCTGCAGTTCGCCGACCTCGCCCTGCGGCACGATCTGGCCCTGCTCATCGACCACGCGGGTCTCCATGCCGGGAATCGCGTAGCCCACGGTCATGTCGTCGCAGCGCTGGTTGTACGGAACCACGGTGATGGTAGGCGACGCCTCGGTCATGCCATAGCCGTTATTGATTGGCAGCTTGAACATGGCTTCGACGCGATTCTTGAGCGCCGCATCGAGCGGTGCGCCGCCGCAGTGAACAAAGCGCAGGCGCGGTGCGACGACGGTGTCGCCCGCTTCGTGCAGCGCCAGCAGGCGCAGGTACATGGCCGGCACACCCATGAAGAACGTCAGGCCATCCGCCAGCGCATGCAGCAGGTGGCGGGCATCGAAACGTGCGGCCAGGTGCACCGTGGCGCCGCCCCACAGGGCGGACAGCACCACTGTGGTCAGGCCGTAGACGTGCGACATTGGCAACGCGGCATAGATGACATCATCTTCGCCGGTATTGCGCGAGGCGCGCGACGTGGCCGAGGTAAAACCCAGGTTGCTGTGCGTGAGCATCACGGCCTTGGGATTGCCCGTGGTTCCGGTGGTGTAGATCAGGGCGGCGACCTGATCGCGGCTGTCTGCGCAGACCGGTTCGGCGATGGCTTCGGCGCGCGCGGGCGTGCAACTGAAATCGATGCCCGCCATCTGATATACGGCAGCCTCGCGAGCCGCGCCATGATCACGTGCATCGTCGGATGCAGCGTGCGTGAAGAACATCAGGCGCGGATCGCAATGGTCCTGGATGGCGGCGATCTCGCGGGGCGACAGGCGGGCATTGACGATCACTGCCCACGCATCGAGCGTGCTCGCGGCCATGATGGCAGCCACCTGGGCGACACTGTTCTCGCCGACGATCATCAGGCGGTCGCCGGCTTGCAGGCCGGAATCGCGCAAGAATGCCGCGAGCGCGGTCAAGGTTGCCTGGAACTCGCCATAGGTCCACGTGCGCGTCCCCTCGATGAATACCGGATGGTCTGCCAGGCGAGGCAAATGCATGCTGATCAGATCGTGGATGCGGAACGCGGGAGCGGGCAGGTCGATAGTCATGTCGATGGATTGCATTGAACCGTGCGCCGACGGTCAGAAAAGTGGTGCTGGCAACGGGGCAATCATAGGAATTGCATCGTTCGATAGCCATCACATATGTGATATGTTTCCGCATGTTCACGGATGTGATGCGAATTTCAACCGGTCCCGGGAGGCGGTCGGAAGATGTAATGACATCAGCTTGTGCGCAGCGCAGGAGGCACGGAGATGGCAGGAAAATGACCGCGTCGTTGCCGTTAATCGCGCGGAATGGATTGCCATCTGTCACAATCCCGGCCATGACTGCATTGATCAAACGAAAATCCATCGAGGCCGTCGCGTCGCGCCGGCCTGCCCGGGAAACGCACGCCAGCCAGGATGCCGATCGCCCGGTCCGCAAGCCACGTTATGCGCCTGTCACTTTCTCCGAGCAGGGCGGGGTCCGCTACCTGCATTTCGGTACGGAATGGGTGCAGGGCGCCATGCGCCTGCGCAAGCCGGACTGGATCGAGCTCGAATATGCCCAGCAGATGATGGCCTGGTTGCTCTTCCTCGAGCCGGAGGGGGCGACCGATTTCCATATCGCGCAGTTGGGACTCGGCGCCGCGTCGCTCACCAAGTTTTGCCACCGTGCGTTTCCGGATGCCCGTGTGACGGCGGTCGAACTCAATCCGTCGGTGGTGGTGGCGGCGCGTAGCATGTTCGGCTTGCCGCCGGATGACGGGCGGCTGTCCGTCCTGGAGATGGACGCCTTCGATTTTGTCGCATCACCGGCCAATGCCGGCACGCTCGACGTGCTGCAAGTCGATCTCTACGATGCCACGGCGCGCGGCCCCGTACTCGATACGCTCGGGTTCTACCGTACCTGCCGCAAGCTCCTCAAGGCGCCGGGTGTCATGACCATCAACCTGTTCGGGGATCACAGCAGTTTCCCGCGCAACATCGAGCGCATCTGCGAGGCCTTCGACGATCGGGTGCTGGTGTTTCCGGAAGTGCATGACGGCAATGTGATTGCCCTGGCGTTCAACGGGCCGCCGCTGGCGGTGGAGTGGGAGGCGATGGATGCACGCGCCCGCGCGATTCAGAAATCAACGGGGATACCTTCCTCCGGCTGGCCCGAGGGTCTGCGCCGCGCCAATGCGCGCCAGGAAGACATGCTGCAGATCTGAGACGGGAGGGCGGGTGTCTGCCCCCCCTGGCATTGTCTACTTCGATAACAGGCGCATCGCATCCTCCAGCCCCGCCAGGGTCACGGGGTACATGCGCTGTTTCATGATCTGCCGGATCACCGAGATCGACTGGCGATACTCCCACAGGCCTTCCGGCTCAGGATTGAGCCAGACGAACTTGGGGAACTGCTCGATCAGCCGCTGCAGCCATACTGCGCCGGCCTCCGGATTGTTGTACTCCACGGAGCCGCCAGGCTGGAGAATCTCGTACGGGCTCATGGTGGCGTCGCCGACGAAGATCAGCTTGTAGTCGGCGGAGTACTTGCGGATGATGTCCCACGTCGAGAATTTTTCCGCGTGGCGTCGCCGGTTGTTGCGCCACAGCGATTCATACACGCAGTTGTGGAAGTAGAAGTATTCGAGATGCTTGAACTCGGTCTTGGTGGCCGAGAAAAGCTCTTCCACGCGCTTGATGTGATCGTCCATCGAGCCGCCCACATCCATCAACATCAGCACCTTGACATTGTTGTGCCGCTCGGGACGCATACGAATGTCGAGCAGGCCGGCATTGGCCGCTGTCGAGTGGATGGTGTCGTCGAGATCCAGTTCAGTGTCAGCGCCCTCGCGCGCAAACTTGCGCAGGCGCCGCAAGGCCACCTTGATGTTGCGCGTACCGATCTCTACTTCGTCGTCATAGTCCTGGAAGCTGCGCGCTTCCCATACCTTGACGGCCGTGCGGTTGCCATTCGAGGGGCCGCCGATACGGATGCCTTCAGGGTTGTAGCCGCCATGGCCGAACGGCGAGGTACCGCCGGTGCCGATCCACTTG
Organism: Burkholderiaceae bacterium; assembly: GCA_035539795.1. Taxonomy (GTDB): domain Bacteria; phylum Pseudomonadota; class Gammaproteobacteria; order Burkholderiales; family Burkholderiaceae; genus Imbroritus. The sequence goes on along the minus strand of DATLHT010000494.1, from coordinate 2,379 downwards.
GTGCCGCCCTGGTGACGCTCTTTCTGCTCGTTGAGCAGCTGCTTCAGGCGCTCCATCAGCTTGTCGAGGCCGCCCATGGCCTGGATCTTCGCTTTCTCTTCAGGCGACAGCTCGCGCTGCAGCTTTTTCTCGAGCCAGTCGAGCGGGATGTTGGCCGTCCAGTCCACCGCACCTTCCACACCCTTGAAGTAGGCACCGAAGGCCTGGTCGAACTTGTCGAAATGCTTCTCGTCCTTAACCAGCGTCATGCGGGCGAGATAGTAGAACTCATCGATCGACGGCGCGATCACGTTTTGCTTCAACGCTTCGAGCAGCGTCAAATATTCCTTGACGGACACCGGCAGCTTGGCCTGCCGCAAGGCAAAGAAAAAATCGATCAGCATCGCGGCTTGTCCAGCAGGAATTGCAGATGTTGCCTGACCGCCGGCCACTCGGACGCGATGATCGAGAAGACCACGGTATCGCGCAGCGAGCCATCTGGCATGCGGGTATGGTTGCGCAGGATGCCGTCCTGCTTGGCGCCGAGGCGGGCAATGGCGGCGCGGCTCTGGTGGTTCAGCCAGTGCGTGCGGAATTCGACGGCAATGCAGTCGAGCACCTCGAACGCGTGTGCCAGCAGCATGCGCTTGCATTCGGTGTTGATCGCCGTGCGCTGCACGCTGCGCGCATGCCAGGTGTGGCCGATCTCAAGGCGCCGGTTGAGCGGATCGACATTGAACATGCGCGTGCAGCCGACCACTTCCGCCGGCTTGCCATCGCGCATGGCGCGAATGACGAAAGGCATGGCGTGCTGGCGGGCACGCATGTCGAGGGCTGTATCGATGTATGCAGCGATGTGTTCCGGCCGTGGTGCAGAGGTGTACCACAGGTTCCACAATTCGCCGTCGGCCACCGCGGCTGCCAGTTCCGGCGCGTGATCGGCACGCAGGGGTTCCAGCTGGGCATGGCGGCCGGTGAGGGTGACGGGCGCGATGAAGGATTGCATGCGGCGATGGTTCAGCGATTGGCGCGGTTCATGAACATCAGCCGCTCGAACAGGTGCACGTCCTGCTCGTTCTTCAGCAGTGCGCCGTGCAGCGGCGGAATGACGGCCTTGCGGTCTGCGCTGCGCAGGGCTTCGGGGGGAATATCCTCCGCCATCAGCAGCTTGAGCCAGTCGATCAGCTCCGAGGTCGAGGGTTTTTTCTTCAGGCCCGGCAGGTTGCGCATGTCGTAGAACGCTTCCAGCGCGGCCGACACCAGCGTGCTCTTGATGCCCGGATAGTGCACGTCGACGATCTGCTTCATCGTCTCGGCATCCGGGAACTGGATGTAGTGGAAGAAGCACCGCCGCAGGAAGGCGTCCGGCAGTTCCTTTTCGTTGTTCGAGGTGATGATCACCAGCGGACGATGCTTGGCACGGATCAGTTCGCGCGTCTCGTAGACGTAGAACTCCATGCGGTCGATCTCGCGCAGCAGGTCGTTGGGGAACTCGATGTCGGCCTTGTCGATCTCGTCGATCAGCAGGACCACCGGTTCGTCGGTGGTGAAGGCTTGCCACAGCACGCCCTTGACGATGTAGTTGGCGATGTCGCGGACCTTTTCGTCACCCAGCTGGGAATCGCGCAGGCGCGACACGGCATCGTACTCGTACAGGCCCTGCTGGGCCTTGGTGGTCGATTTGATGTGCCATTGCAGCAGCGGCATGCCCAGCGCGGCGGCCACCTGTTCGGCCAGCATGGTCTTGCCGGTGCCCGGCTCGCCCTTGATCAGCAGCGGGCGTTGCAGGGTGCGGGCGGCGTTGACGGCGAGTTTCAGGTCGTCGGTGGCGACATACTCCGATGTGCCCTCGAAGCGGGCGGACGGTGCGGCGGAAGTGGGGGAGGTCATGGAAAAGGCCTGCATGGGATGGATAGCGAACACCGAGTATAAAAGAGAATGGCGGCGGCGTTTGCCCGCGGCATGGCTAGCCGCCGGGCCGAAGCCCGGCCGATCTTGTTCAGGTGCAGGCCAAGTAGCGGGCCTAGTTGGGGTCCGGTATCGGTCCCGGATCGTGGCAGGCCGCGCCGGCCCGGCGGCCGGCGGGGATGGCATGGCTGGACTGCGGTCACCCGCCTGCGGTACAATGCGGCGATTTGACGCTCCTCACGCGTCCGGCCGCGGCTTAGTCCTGGCCGGGCTTGCGCTTTCCGGGGCGATGCAGGATTTCAACTTTCAATAGTCAAGATGATGAAAAAGCTCCTCACATTGGTGGCGCTGGCCGTCGCGGCAGGAGCCGCGCAAGCCCAGGAAGTCAAGGGCGACGTGGCTGCGGCACAGGGCAAGGTGGCAATGTGTATCGGTTGCCATGCACTGCCTGGCTATCGCGCATCGTTCCCTGAGTTGTACACCGTTCCGCTG
>DATLHT010000493.1:0-3071 GCA_035539795.1 Burkholderiaceae bacterium | reverse complement strand
GATGCGGCGGCTGCCGTCGGCGCGGGCGGCAAGCCGAAATCGTATGACACGGTTGCCTGACGCGACGTGCTGGCGCAGGCAGTCAACAGTATCGCCACGGCAAGTCCGCCTAGCGGACGGGCCAGAGAAAGCAGGGAAAATGGCTTCATGGTTCGAATCCGTGAAAGGTCCGCACTCACGGCGCGGCGAAACCGGCTTCGCCGGGACCAGGGGCAACGGCATCCGCGCCAAACAGCAGGCTTTGCGGACGGCGGCCGAATTCGTTGACCGTGCGGTCGACGCTGCGCGCCGTCTGACGTGCCTCGCGCGCGAAGCGGTTGATCTGTGGCAGGGTCTCCTGACTGATGCCGCTGGCTGCATCCTGCACAGCGTCGGCTGCTACCTGCATGTCGCGGCCCACTGTGTCGATGGTCCGCTGCAGCGTGCCGTCAGGCCGTGCCAGCTGATCGGCGAGCTTGCGTGTCGAGGCCAGCGTGCCATTCAGGTTATCGATCGCCTGCGGCAATTTTTGCAGCGCTGGATCGACTGCCTGCACCGTCTTGCGGTAAGCCGTCATGGTCTCCTCAAATGACGACACGGCGCGCATCAGCTGCTGGCGATTGTCAGTTGCGAACATGGTATTGATGGAGTCCATCAGTTTCTCGGCCTGGGCAAGCATGCGGTCGCCACGGCGCTCCAGCTCCTCGAAGAAGCCTGGCCGCATATAGATCTTCGCCACCTTGCCAGGCGCGGTCGGCAGCGGTTCCGACTTGCGCTGGACCGTAGCGCTATTGGCATCCAGCGTCTCATCGTCGAGTTGGATGTACGAGAGCCCTGTCACCCCCTGAAAACCGAGTGTCGCATAGGTTGTCTTGGTGATTGGTGCGTCCTTGTTCACCAGAATGCGCACAATGATCTGGCCTGGCACATCGGGATCGAACTTGATGGTCTCGACCTTGCCGATATCGAGGCCGCGATACTTCACCGCGGCCTGTGGACTCAGACCGTTGATGGTAGAACGCGTGACCAAATCGTACGGCACGCGCACTGTCTGGTCCTGGCGAAACCACATCACGGCGATAATCACCAGGGCCAGCAGACCCAGCGTGAACACCCCGGCAAAAAAAGCATGGGACTTGTTTTCCATCAGGACTCCTGTTCGGAGGCTGGTACGCGTAGCGCCAGCAATGCCCGGCGACCACGTTCGCCGAGAAAGTATTCGTGAATGAAGGGATGGTCGATCTTGGTCAGCTCCCAGATCGGCGCGGCGGCCAGAACCGTGCGGTCGGCCAGGACCGCCACGCGATTCGACAGCGCGATCAAAGTATCGAGATCATGCGTGACCATCACCACTGTCAGGCCCAGTTCTGCACGCAGTTCGTCGATCAGCGCCACGTAATCATCCGAGGCACGGGGATCGAGACCTGCGGTCGGCTCGTCGAGAAACACCAGTTCGGGCTCCAGCGACAAGGCACGCGCCAGACCCACCCGCTTGATCATGCCACCCGACAGATCAGAGGGCCGCTTGTCGGCATCCTTGGCGGACAAACCCACCATCTCGAGCTTGAGCAACGCGGCCTTGCAGATCAGATCATCGGGCAAGGCGCGCAGTTCCCGCATCGGCAATGCCACATTGTCGATGACCGACAAGGCGGAAAACAGCGCACCATGTTGGAACTGCATGCCCCAGCGGTTACGCAATGCCTGCAGTCCGCTCGCGGATAAAGTGGCAGTTTCCTGACCGAAGATGCGGATCGAACCCGAGGTCGGCCGATCGAGTCCGACGATCTGGCGCAGCAAGGTGGTCTTGCCGCTGCCCGATCCGCCGACGATCGACAACACTTCGCCCCGCATCACATCGAGGTTGAGATGATCGTGGATGGTGAAGTCGCCAAAGCGCTTGACCAGGTCACGCACCTCGATGATCGGCTCAGGCTGCGCTAGCGGCGCGCGCGGCTTGATCGGGACACGTGCCGTCATATGCCGACATCCTTGAACAAGATCGCAAATACTGCATCTACCAGAATCACCACAGTGATGGCCGTCACCACCGACGAGGTCGTCCCCTCGCCGAGGCTCTGCGTGTTCGGCTGGATGCGCAGACCAAAGTGGCAGGCAACGAGCGCGATCAGCATGCCAAACACTACGCCTTTACTTAGGCCCAGCCAGAGATTGGCCAGTGGCACCGCATCCGGGAGTTCCCGCAGAAAGAATATGGGGCTGATATCAAGCTGCATCTTGGCGGCCAGCATGCCGCCAGCCAGCGCCATCACGTCGGTCCAGGCCACCAGCAATGGCATGGCAATGGCCAGTGCGATGACTTTGGGCATGATCAGCCGGAACCCGTGCGGGATGCCCATGACGCGCATGGCATCAAGCTCTTCGGTGACACGCATGACGCCGATCTGCGCCGTAATAGCCGACCCGGAACGACCGGCCACGAGAATGGCCGCAAGCACCGGCCCAAGCTCGCGGATGATACTCATGCCGAGAATATTGACGATGAAGGTGCTGGCGCCAAAGATGCGTAACTGGTTCGACGACAGATAGCTCAGCACGATGCCGATGAGAAAGCCGACCAGCGCCGTGATCGGCAGGGCACGATACCCGATGCTGTAGATATTGGCCGAAATTTCGCGCCACGGACCGAGGTGCGGCACGCGTGCAAAACGCAGCAGATCGAACATCAACTGCCCCAGCATGGCCACGCCGTTCTGCAGCTGACGCAGGAACGACAGCATGGCCACACCAAGTAGCACAATTGGATTGGCACGCTCGAACTGGCGCTTTTTCCAGTCACCCACCTGCACCCCGGCCGCACGCTCAATGACACGGCGCTGCGCGGGCGAGACCTCGACCTGTGCCGGCCATTGACCGTTCCATGCCGTCCACAGCAACAGCGCGCCAAAATGATCCAGGCGTACCATGCTCCGCAGATCCCAGCGGGTATTCGCACCCACACTGCGCAGTTGAGCGCGAAGCTGACTTGCCCGCTTGTCCTGGGCCAGGGCAAGAGCCGTCCAATCACCAGCCAGGGTGGCCACCGTACCGCCTTCCTGCGGGCCGGTGTCGAGTCGGGGCGGGTCGATATC
>DATLHT010000492.1:0-1682 GCA_035539795.1 Burkholderiaceae bacterium | reverse complement strand
CACCCTTGTGGCGAAACCACAGACCGAATTCGCTGGCTGCCACGCGCGGCAGGCGCGTAGCGTGCCCGACCGCGATCTCATACATCACCGCGCTTTCCCAGTCGAGCAACGCAGCGCGCTGGCGCTCGCGTTCCATCGAGGCATTCTGCACCATCGACAACAGGCGATAGGCTTCGTCGGCGCGCGCGCTGCGTTCATGCGAATGGGCGTAGGTCTGACTCATGATTTCCATGGCCAAATCGATGACTTCGGTGACCAGCTGAACGGCAGCGCCATCGACAAGTGCCTCGCTCCGGCCCTCGCTGTCGGCGCCGAGCAGTGCGTAGAAGCCCTGCTTGAGGCTGCGCGCACCGCGCAGTACCAGGTGCACCGGCACATCGATGCGCGCATGGACCTCACCGATACGGATCTGCCGCTCGACCAGCGTCTGCGGCGTGATGTCCTCGGGATCGGCAAACACCTCGGTAATCCAGCGCATCATGGAGGCATGCAGGCGCACCTGGACCTGCTCATGCGAGAGCAGTTGCGAAGCCGCGGCATCGCTCAGCAAGCTGTCGTAAAAGCGCGTGGCCAGCGCATGCTGATGCTGCTGCGCGAGCGCGCGCACACGTGTCCGGGTCGACGGCGCATGCCGCGCGACCACGTCAGCCCAGTCCTGCGCCATATGTTCCGAGGGAGATTTATTCATTGCACGATCCTGTTGCCGCGACGTGTCCAGCCTCACCAACCCAGCGTCACTGATCCAACTACGCAACCGGGCACGGCGGGCGAATCCGACAGTCTAATGAATACCGCCCGGCTGGCAAAGCTTGGAATACCGCTGCAGACCTTATTTATCCAGGGCACGATGCACCATCAGTGCCGCATAGGCATCATTTGCCGCATACAGCAACTGATTCGGGCGCAGCCGTTCCGCCGCCCAGTTTGAGGTCGAGATACGCTTGGATTTCTGGAACGCCTGCTGCAACACCATGGCAACCGCCGTCACCACGCCGACATCGCGGCGCATGCCCTGCTGGCGGAAATGAGTGGACAGGTCGAGCAGCGATTCGGCCTCGACCTTCAGACGCGCGACAATTTGCCGCCGGTCTTCGCGCAGGCCGAAGCCAACCTTGAGCAGCCCCGAATCCTGCAGCAACGCGCACACCACCGGCGCGGTGGCGGAATGATGCAGCTGGAAGAGATAAGCCGCATCGGGCGTCGCGAACTGCACGAGATGTGGCCCGCCAGCGTCGACGCCTTTGGTAAAGACCGGCCGAGTCTCGGTATCGAAGCCGACTACGCCAGCCTGCAGCAACGTCCGGGCAGCAGCTTCGCAGGCTGCAACCGTCGCTGGGACATGGATCTGTGCCAGCGTCAGCCCCGTGAAGGGCGGCAGGACGACTGCAGGAGGAGACTCAAAGGACGGAGGAATGTCTGGCATGGGCAGGCGAAGTATGCGGGGCACACGGGCATGGTATCCCCTCCATCTTGCCAGCAGTGGGCCGCAGGCCTCAAGTATGGCGACCGGGGGCGCCTCCCGTCATGATCACCGCGCATCATGCCTGCAAGCCAGGCGGCAGTGACCGCATATCGCCGCTCCTGCGATTCATTGAGTTCGACTGGAAGAAAATCGAAGTGCCCGGCCCGTCATTACAAACCCATCGGGGCGGACTGATACGCTCGAAAACATGAAAGGGTTC
>DATLHT010000491.1:0-9465 GCA_035539795.1 Burkholderiaceae bacterium | reverse complement strand
TGGCATGGCATGACCAATGGCGATGCCCACCTCGCGCATTTCTATGCCGAATACGCGCGCAGCTACGGCCACCTGCCCAACACAGTGTTCTACGTGATCTGCGATCTGCGCCGGTCCGCTGCCGAGCAGATCGACGCGATCCACTTCGAGCTCACCCTGCTCGAAACGCGGTTGGCGCAAGCGGCATACGACGCGCAGGCCCACTGGAACGCGCACATTGCCGCATTGCAGGCCCGGCGCCAGCAGATTCTCGAAAACCGCGACAACTGGCTGCCCTACGCCATCGACGTGCGCCTGACCGCGACCCTGGGGCAGCGCACCGGCCCGGGCCTTGGTCTGGTACTCCAGCACACCGAAGGCGTCGACGAAACCCATATGCTGATGCGCCTGACCGCCAAACCGGAACAGCGCCATGCCGCCCGCTCGCGATTCGAGGCCGCTCTCAGGCAATTCGAGGGTACCCTCCAGCAGGGCGGATAATCCGCCCCGCCTGTCCGCCCGGTGATAGACTAACGCCGCTCGGCACCGGCGGCCCCCTAGTTTTCTGAGACACCGCAGCCGGACCGTCAACGAATCGACTCGGAGAATCAGAAGCATGTTCAAAATGCACAAGCACTCGATCGGCGCGCTGTGCGCCGCAGCCGCTGCTGCCGCCCTGTTTGCCGCCCCCGCCATGGCCGCTGACAAGGCCGTCGCCGTCACGGCCATTGTGGAGCATCCGGCACTTGACGCCATCCGCGACGGCGTGAAGGAAGAGCTGAAGGCCCAGGGCTTCGAGGCCGGCAAGAACCTCAAGTGGGAATACCAGAGTGCCCAGGGCAATCCCGGTACCGCCGCGCAGATCGCCCGCAAGTTCGTCGGCGACAAGGCCGACGTGATCGTCGCCATCGCCACGCCGTCGGCCCAGGCCGTGGTCGCCGCCACCAAGTCGATCCCGACCGTGTATTCGGGCGTGACCGATCCGGTCGCCGCGCAACTCGTCAAGGACTGGAAGCCCTCGGGCACCAACGTCACCGGCGTGTCCGACATGCTCGTCCTCGACAAGCAGATCGACCTGATCAAGAAAGTCGTGCCCAAGGCCAAGCGCGTCGGCATGGTCTACAACCCGGGTGAAGCCAACTCCGTGGTCGTGGTCAACGAGTTCAAGAAGCTGCTGCCGAAGCAGGGCATGACCCTGGTCGAAGCCTCCGCCCCGCGCACCGTGGACATCAGCGCCGCCGCCAAGAGCCTGATCGGCAAGGTCGACGTGATCTACACCAACACCGACAACAACGTGGTCTCGGCCTACGAGGCCCTCGTCAAGGTCGCCAACGACGCCAAGATCCCGCTGATCGCCTCCGACACCGACAGCGTGAAGCGCGGCGCCATCGCTGCCCTGGGCGTGGACTACCTCGACCTCGGCCGCCAGACCGGCAAGATCGTGGTGCGCATCCTCAAGGGTGAAAAGCCGGGCGCCATCGCCTCGCAGACCAGCGACAAACTGCAACTGTTCGTGAACACCGGCGCCGCAGAAAAGCAGGGCGTCAAGCTCTCGCCGGAATTCGTGAAGTCCGCAACCACCGTCATCAAGTAAGATCTGCCCATGCGCCGCCTGCGGGGCATCCCGCACGGACGGCGCACAGGCATCCGCAACGGGCCGGCTGACCAGCGGCCCGTTTGCGTTCCATGCGGTGCATGCGACGGACGCGACCGGCGCCCGCCAGCCTGCCCCGCAGACCCACACAGAACAGGTCAGATGTCATGACAATGTATTCGATGCTTGGCGCAGTGGAGATCGGCCTGATCTTCGCACTCGTTGCGCTCGGGGTGCTGATTTCCTTCCGCATCCTCAACTTCCCCGACCTGACCGTCGACGGCAGCTTCCCGCTCGGCGGCGCCGTGGCCGCCACCATGATCGCCGGCGGCATCGACCCCTTCATCTCCACCGCCGCCGCCATCGTGGCCGGGGCCATCGCCGGTGCGCTCACCGGCTGGTTCAACGTGCGCCTCAAGATCATGGACCTGCTCGCCGGCATCCTGCTGATGACCGCGCTGTACTCCATCAACCTGCGCATCATGGGCCGGCCCAACGTGCCGCTCATCACCGAACCGACCATCTTCACCGCGCTGCTGCCGGACATGATGCCCGATTACATCGAGCGCCCACTGGTGCTGCTGGTCATCGTCATCATCGTCAAGCTGCTGCTCGACCGCTACTTCGCCTCCGAATCCGGCCTCGCCATGCGCGCCACCGGCGCCAACGCCCGCATGGCGCGCGCCCAGGGCGTGCCCACGGGCCGCGCCACGCTCGTCGGCCTCGCGCTCTCCAACGCGCTCGTCGCGCTCGCCGGTGCACTGTTCGCGCAGAGCCAGGGCGGCGCTGATATCTCCATGGGGATCGGTACCATCGTCATCGGCCTTGCCGCCGTGATCATCGGCGAAACCATCATCCCCGCACGCCGCCTCGTGTGGATGACGCTTGCCGTCATCGTCGGCGCCATCCTCTACCGCTTCTTCATCGCCCTCGCGCTCAACAGCGACCTGATCGGCCTGAAGTCGCAAGACCTGAACCTCGTCGCCGCCTCGCTGGTGACCATTGCCCTCGTGCTGCCCATGCTGCGGCGCACGCTGCGCAAGCGCAAGGGAGCCTGACATGCTGCGCGCCCAGAACCTGCAGATCACCTTCAACGCCGGCACGCCCATCGAAAACCGTGCGCTGCGCGGCCTCAGCCTCGACATTCCGAGCGGCCAGTTCGTCAGCGTCATCGGCTCCAACGGCGCCGGCAAATCGACCTTCCTCAACGCCGTCTCCGGCGACCTGCTGGTTGATTCCGGCACCATCGAGATCAACGGCACCGACGTCTCCGCCAAACAGGCGTGGGAACGCGCCAACCTCGTCGCCCGCGTCTTTCAGGACCCGATGGCCGGTACCTGCGAAGCCCTCACCATCGAAGAAAACATGGCCCTCGCCATGGCCCGCGGCCGCAAGCGCGGCTTCCGGCTCTCGCTCAACCGCAGCAACCGCGAACTGTTCCGCGAAAAACTCGCCATCCTCAACCTCGGCCTCGAAAACCGCCTCACCGACCGCATCGGCCTGCTCTCCGGCGGCCAGCGCCAGGCCGTGAGCCTGCTCATGGCGTCGCTGCAGCCGTCCAGCATCCTCCTGCTCGACGAACACACCGCCGCCCTCGACCCCAAGACCGCCGCGTTCGTCCTCGAACTCACGGCCAAGATCGTCGAGGAAAACAAGCTGACCACCATGATGGTCACCCACAGCATGCGCCAGGCGCTCGACTACGGCTCGCGCACGGTGATGCTGCATCAGGGACAGGTGGTGCTGGATGTGTCAGGTGAAGAGCGCGCCGGGCTGGATGTGCCGGATCTGCTGATGATGTTCGAGAAGACGCGTGGGGAGAAGGTGGCGGATGATGCGTTGTTGTTGGGGTGAGGAAAATAGTTTCAGAGGAGGCAGCAATATAGTGCCTCGCTGGTATATACACAGCACTTCGCTGAGCAATTCAGCTAACGCATTACCAACGGAAAATTGGAACAATTTCAGCGGAAACACGTTGCTCAGTGAGAACTAAGAACCTCTTCCGCCAACTATGATTGTGGCAGCCTTCGACTATATATCCGCAAGAACTGTGCGGCCATCACTTTCCAAGCTTCCTCCAAGTTTGTAACATTGACGCTGACAACAGGCCAGCGGAACGTCTTACGTTTCGGCGGCGAAACTGGCATTGGTCGATGGTCCGACAACAATGCAAGCTTATCAGCGTGAAATATTGTGGCCGTCAAATGTAGCATCCCCTTGTACTCGCCTGCATCACAGATCTCTCGTATGAGAAATGCAAAGTCACGAAAAGCATTGACGTGAAAGTCAGCAACCTCAAGCACCGTAGCCTCTGACCTCATGCCTTGCTCAATAAATCTCCATAATCCTGCTGAAAGATAGCCGTCGACATGAAGTTCCGTTACCCATCCATCGTCTGGATTTTTTGAGGAAGCTAGACCATCAAAAACCAAGGTTGGGCCAGTATATGACTTGAATCCATGCCACCAACCATCGTCTGCGCGATCTCCGCCTCCTTGACTAAAAGCATTCAAGATTTTCTTACTCGAGATATCCGGTAAAAAAATCTCTGCAGGTAAGCATTGCCACATCAGTACAGGTTTATCCTGCAATCCGTAATCATCAAGAAAATTACTCCGCTTACGAGCGAAGCCCCGCTCAAGAACCTCTTCAAGAGCGATATTGTCTGCTGTTGCCCCCATCACACCCCTCAGTAAGTTGATCCTGAGTATGGAAATTTCCTTATTGAGCGCTTCTAATAAACAGGCTCCACAAAAATTCTGCTGCCCCTTCTTGGGAGAGTCACTTGTCTCGCTCACTCCCCCAGTTCGACATCCCCATAGCCTTTAGGTAAAGAGTCTGCTCGCTTGCCTCTACGTTCAGAATTTCATTGAATGAACCATTATTGGCGGAAGCATCGTACGAGAACGCTACTCCCATGTTTCGCCCCCCTAGTCCATCGAGCCTTACCGAACACTCAGCAATCTTCGCTCCGCTTCGGTATATGACTGCAGCCATACGGCGAGAATCAATGCGGTCGAAAACACCAGTGACATCATGGTTGCGTTCTTTGATGGCATCAAGCGAGCCCTCAAAAAAATTACAGACATAGTCGAACGTGGCGCGAAGGAAATAGTCGCGCTCCTCCTCCGTGAACTCCTTCTTTAAACGGAGGTTGCCAGAGCGCGGCTTTGAAATGTTGACATCCTGCTCGCGATCTACGGTCACGGGGTGTAGCCTTACGCGTTGGTTGGAAGATTCTGAACGTGATGTTAGCGATTCAACAGCGAGTCTCACTTGCTTTGCAACGTCAGAAAAAGCTTCATCTTTATCTGGCCATGAAGTAATAGGTCTACCATCGCGCGGCGCCGCCATCAACTTTCCAAAAGGAGCACTCTGCCACTCGCAATGACGTAAGATGACCGGAATAACGCGCGCTCGTCCTGCTTCATGCATCTCCATCGCTTTCATCATTTCCCTTGAGTAGCAATAAGTTGAACTGATGAAATCAGAGCTTATGAGCAACAGTATGATGTCAGCGGACTCCATTTTGCTGAAAACAGAGTCATCGATTTCATTTCCCGCAATGATGCGCCGATCATACCAAGCATCAATTTTCCCTTGATTTTTCAGTAGCGCCAAATGTGTCTCAAGCTGATCACGGAGCGCCTCATCTTTATGGCTATACGAGAAAAAAACACTTGCCATGTAATCCCTCAACTGAAATCAACGACCATAACGATTTATGTTCACGGCAGTATAGGACTGTATTGAGCAAAACGAGCGCCGCTAAACATTTGCGCTATCATCTCGCAGCCTCCTCATACTCATTCACCGTCACCCGCATCCCCCACAGCAACACCACCCCCGGCAGCGCAAACACCACCGTCGCCAGATAGAACGGCGCCCAGCCGTACGCTTCGACCATATACCCTGCCGTCGGCCCGACGTACACACGCCCGATGGCGGCCAGCGCGGAGAGCAGTGCGTACTGCGTGGCCGAGAACGAGCGGTTGCACAGCGCCATGAGCAGGGCGACGAAGGCGGCGGTGCCCATGCCGCCGCAGAGGTTTTCGATGCCGATGGCGGTGGCCATGGTCCACAGGGCCTTGGGGGTGACGGCGAGTACCCAGTAGCCAAGGTTGGACACGGCCTGGAGGATGCCGAAGAGCATGAGCGAGCGGTACAGGCCGAGCTTGACCATGAGCGCGCCGCCGAACAGGGCGCCGATGATGGTGGCGATGAGGCCGAGGGTCTTGTTGACGATGCCGACTTCGCCGGCGGAGAAGCCGACGCCGCGGATCAGGAAGGTGGTGGAAAGGCTGCCGGCGAAGGCGTCGCCGAGCTTGTAGAGGACGATGAGCAGCAGGAGCAGCCATGCGCCGTTGCGCGAGAAGAAGTCGCGCAGCGGGCCGACGACGGCTTCCTGCAGGCTGCGCGGCGGGCGGGCGTGGTTGTCGGGTTCGGGGGCGAACAGCGCCATGACGATGCCGATGCCCATGAGCGCGGCCATGAACAGGTACATGTTCTGCCAGCCGAGCACGCGGTCGGCGAGCCACAGGGCCAGGCCGCCGGAGACGAGCATGGCGAGCCGGTAGCCGAGCACGGAGATGGCCGCGCCCGCGCCGCGTTCTTCCTGGCGCAGTACGTCGGTGCGGTAGGCGTCGAAGACGATGTCCTGCGAGGCGGAGGCGAAGGCCACGAGCACGGCCATGGCGGCCAGCAACCAGAGGGCTTCGCGCGGCGGGCTGAAGGCCATGCCGATGATGCCGGCGACGAGGGCGATCTGCGTGAGCACCAGCCAGCCGCGCCGCCGGCCGAGCAGCGGCGGGGTGTAGCGGTCCATCAGCGGGGCCCACAGGAACTTGAAGATATACGCCTGCCCGACCAGCGAGAAGAAGCCGATGGTCTTGATGTCGAGTCCTTCCACGGTCATCCACGCCTGCAGGGTGCCGGAGGTGAGTGCAAGCGGCAGGCCGGAGGCGAAGCCGAGCACGAGCATGGCGCCGATGCGGCGGTTGCGGAAGATGTCGAGATAGTCGTTGAAGGTCATGGCGGCGGGCGACAGGATAGATGCGGGAATGCGCGCGGAAGGCGCGGCATTCGGTGCATGGATTCCGCGCATTATGGCATCCCGGTTGTGGTGTCATGGTACGGCGGCGATAATACGCGGGCGCCGCCATACAACGACGGGCCGCCGCGTGCGGCGAGATCCGGCGGCACTGCCCTTGGGATGCCATCAGCGCCACAGTCAGCGCACCATAATCAGGCGGATGAATCCGCCGCGGGAGAAGCGGATGCCGCGTGCAGCCAACACGAGCCGTTCCAGCCTTTCGACGTTTTCTGCAGGTCCTGTTCAGTTGTTCCGATCTCTCGTGCGCGGGCATGCCGCGCCTGCCCTGCTGGCATTGCTGTCGGTGCTGCCGGCCGGTCCGGCGCAGGCAGCACGCGTGCAAACGCTGTCGCCACAGGGCGAGGTCGCGCGTGTGCGGCAAGTGGCCGTCACCTTCGACAGTGCGATGCTGCGCTTTGGCGATGCGCGCGCAGCGGCCCCGGCCGATGTGGCGTGCCGGGGCGCGAACGTGGAAGGCCAGGGCCGCTGGATCAATGACAAGCGCTGGGTCTATGACTTTACGCGCGACCTGCCGCCGGGCGTGCAGTGTGCGGTAACGCTGGCGCCAGGGCTGAAGGATCTGGCCGGCACGGCGGTGAGCGGGCAAACGCGCTACACCTTCCAGACTGGCGGCCCGATCGTGGTCAGCACCCGCCCTGGCGGCGGCGAGGTGGAGGAACAACCGTACTTCGCCATCCGCTTCAACGGCGCGGCCACGCCGGCATCGGTACGGGCCAGCAGCTGGTGCCAGGCCGAGGGCCTGGGCGAGCGCGTGCCGGTGAAGCTGATCGAAGGCAAGGACCGCGAGGCAATCATCGCGGCCACGCACTGGACGCGCGAAGCGCAGGCCGCGAACACGGTGTTCGTTCTGGCCTGCCAGCAGCGCCTGCCGGCCGGCGCGAAGATGGAGCTGGTGATCGGTCGCGGCGTGGCGACACCTTCGGGTCTCGCCAGCCGCGACGAGCGCCGCCTGAGCTATACCGTGCGCGAGCCGTTCACGGCCAGCTTCTCGTGCGAGCGCGAAAACGCGCAGGCGCCCTGCACGCCGCTGCGGCCGATGCGCCTGTCGTTCTCGTCGCCGATCGCCACCGACGTGGCGCGCAAGCTCGAAGTACGCGGCGCGTCGGGCAAGGTGGCGGCCAGCATCGAGCGCGATGCCGGGGATACCGTGCAGGAGGTGACCTTCCCCGCGCCGTTCGCGGAGCGCGCCGAGTACACGCTGGACCTGCCGCGCAGCCTGAAGGACGACAGCGGCCGCGCACTTGCCAATGCCGACCTGTTTCCGTTGAAGACCACCACGGCGGCGCTGTCCCCGCTCGCCAAGTTCGCCGCCGCGCCGTTCGGCGTGGTGGAGCGTTTTGCCGATGTGCCGCGCAAGTCGGCGCGGCGTATCGACGCGGCCACGCGCGATGCCTATCCGCCGCTGCTGCCGCTGACGCTGCGCAATGTCGAGGCCGATCTCGCGGTGCGTGGCGTGCGCGCGGAAGGCGGCATGGTGGCGCGCCTGCAGGTCGATGACGATGCGGCGATGCTGCGCTGGTATGCGCTGGTCAAGCGCCTGCACGAAAGCAGCATGACGCGGCCGGAGCTGGAACGCGTGCTGTCCGGGCTCGATCCATCCGACGCGCACAACCGGCGCAACGAACCGCAGCTGCAGGCGCGCGCCATCTCGCTGCTGGATCGTGTGCAAGGCGTGAAGAAGCTGGCCCTGCCCAAGGGCGACGGCAAGGATCCGCGCCCCTTCGAGGTGGTCGGCATTCCGCTGCCGGAGCCGGGCTTCCATGTGGTGGAAGTCGCCTCGCCGCGCCTCGGTGGCGCGCTGCTCGGCAAGGCCGCGCCGATGTATGTGCGCACGGCCGTGCTGGTCACCAACCTTGGCGTGCACTTCAAGGTCGGGCGCGACAATGCGCTCGCCTGGGTAACGACGCTTGACGATGGCAAGCCGGTGGCGAATGCGCGCGTGCATGTGCTCGACTGCAACGGCCGCTCGCTGGCCGCGGCGACCACCGATCAGAACGGGATCGCACGCATCGACAAGGCGCTCGGCGAGGGCGGCTGGTGCCGCGAGAGCGGGCTCGACGGCTACTTCGTGACGGCGCGTATCGGTGCGGAACATCCGCAGGCGGCAGGCAAGGCCGATGTGGCGTTCGTCATGTCGAACTGGACCGACGGCATCGAAGCCTGGCGTTTCAATGTGCCGACCGATCACGACCCCAAGCCAACGCAGCGCGTGCATACGGTGTTCGACCGCATGCTGTTCCGCGCCGGCGAGACCGTGTCGATGAAACACCTGATCCGCCAGGAAACGCGCAACGGACTCGCCCTGCCGACCGATCCGGCGACCCTGCCGGACAAGCTGGTGGTGCGCCACATGGGCAGCAACCAGAAGTTCGAGCAGCCGGTGGTATGGCGCACCACGCCGACGGGCGGGCGTAGCGCGGACAATACGCTGCAGTTGCCGGCAGCCGCCAAGCTCGGCGTGTACGAGGTGACGCTGTCGAACGGCGAGCAGACCTACGAGGGCGGCACCTTCCGCGTGGAAGCCTTCCGCCTGCCGGTGCTCGGCGGTACGCTCACAGCCTCTGGCAAGAGTGCGGCCTTGATTGCGCCGAAGCAGGCGCCGGTCGATGTGCAGATCAACTATCTGTCAGGGGGCGGCGCGGCGCAGTTGCCAGTGCAGGTATCGGCCGTGCTGCGCGACCGGTCGGCCAGCTTCGATGGCTACGACGGCTTTGCCTTCGGCGCACCGCAGGAAGCGCGCCGCACGGACCAGGGCTATGGCGACGATGATGAGGAAGAC
>DATLHT010000490.1:0-9724 GCA_035539795.1 Burkholderiaceae bacterium | reverse complement strand
TGCCGCGCTCCGGCAGCACCACGTGCACACGGGCAGCGATCACGCCGTCGATCTTGGCCAGCGTGTTCTCCAGTTCCTGCGACAGGGCGTACAGGTAGCGGGCACGCTCTTCGATGGGCGACGAGATCATGCCCTCTTTCTTGAAGATCTTGCCGATGCCGGAGAACGGATCGCGCGGCAGGCCGCGCTCGCGCATCACCGAAAGCGCATGCGCCACCTGGCCGGAGCCGACGCGCAAGGACACCATGCCGTCCTTGCCCGGCACTTTCTCGACATTGATGCCCGCCGCGAGCAGCGTGGTCAGCACCTCGTTGGCTTCCGCCTCCGGCACCGATGCCATCAGATCGACCCGGTTGCCGCAGGCTGCGAGCACCAGCAGCGCGGCGCACACGAGCCCGGTGCGCAGGCGGCGCAGGACAGAAGGCTGCCACATCGTCACGCCCCTTACTTGGTCAGATCGGACACGGTCTGCGTGCCCTTGCCGACGACCTTGCTGAGCAGGCCGGTGTCATTGGACAGCTGCATCATGTCCGCCAGGTTCTGCACCAGCTGCACCGTTCCCATGTCACCATGGGCGGCGGTACCGGAGACCCGTTTCATCACCGCCTCGTAGTTGTTGCTCATGCCGGTGAAGCCCTCGAGAATACGTACCCCCATGCTTGGGAGCGATCCGCCTGTCTGCTCCAGCGGCTGCAGGGTGGTCTTGTTGTTGTCCGCCGCCATGGCCTGGTCGAAGCGCGCCACGTCGCCCGCCGGCACCGCGCCGGCGCCATTCAGGTCGAATGTTGCGGTGCTGCCTGCACCGGCGGCGATGCCGCCGGTCGAACCCAATGAAAAATTCTGTATCGTCATGACCTTCTCCTGATGGCGCTATCGGCCCATATTTCGTGACCCGATACCCTTCGACGGTTCCCCGTCCAGCGCATCTTTAGCTTCGTTTTCCAACAGGCTGCGTGCCAGCGCCACACCATCGTTCTGCCGGCCGCTGTCCACGACCGGCTGCAGGATACGGACCGCTTCGCGCGCCCGCCCGGCGATCAGCAGCATGCTGCCGAGAAATGCCTGACCCAGATCGCGATGCTTTCCTTCTAGCGCCGCAGTGGCCTGCAGCAGCTGCAGCGCCTCCTCGACGCGGCCCTGATCCATATGGACCCGCGACAAACCCATGTAGCCGCCGGCCACATCGCCGCGCACCGCGAGGATGCCCCGGAAAATCGCTTCGGCCTGGCGAAGCTTGCCCTGCTCGCGCGCCAGATTGCCCAGCTCGAACAGCATGACCAGATCGTCCTCGGTCACCACGTTGTAAACGGGATCCTTCGCCGTGATCTGTCCCGCGCCATTCGCCGATCCTTGTGTGGTCATCATGGTGTGTCCTCCTGAGGGGGTTGAATCAGACTGCGCAATCCGGCAGCGCGGGCCGCCAATGCCTGCCGTTCCGGATCTGGTGAAGTCGCTGTGTCGGCCATCCCGCCACACGCCACCACCGCATCGAGCCACTTGACGGCTTCGGCGGGGCGGCGTAACGCCAGCAAGCACTCCGCCTGGCGCAGCATGGCAGCCGGATCACCGGGGTGCCACAGCAGCGCCGCGGTGTTGATCCGGGTGGCCTCTGCGTGACGCTGCAGCCCCGCAAGCGCCAGCGCCAAGCCGGCGAGATAGCTGCGGTCCATCGGGTCGTTGATCAGCAGCGTACGGAAGTAGTCGTGTGCCTGCTGGTGACGGGTCGCCTGCAGATGCGCGTAACCCAGTGCATATAGCGCCGCGGCGACGCGCGGCTCGAAGCATGGTGGGAGTTGCCGGACGGCGGCCACCAATGAGCCGTCATTCCATGCTGCGGCAGTCGATTGGGGGGTATCTGGCATGTTCAATACTCACTCAGAGCTGCGTGTTTTTTGCGGCGTTATCCCCGATCACCTGCAGCATCCGGAGCACCTCCCCGAAGACTTGCACTTGCGCCGTCTCCGAGCCATTGATCGTATCGGTCAGTGCCTCCGTCCGCTGCGCCAGTGCCTGCAGCTTGTCGCTTTCGACTTGCTGCTTCTCGGCCTCGAAAGTGATCGGCGCGGCTATGAGGCCGCCCGCGCTGTTGCTGGCTGCGGAAAACGCCATGGAATAGTTCGCGTACTCGGTCGCTTGGGAATGCAGCTTTGTCGCCGCCTGCCGGTACTTGTCGATATCATCCAATTGTGCGCGTGTCAGTCCATTCTCGTCGTGCCCGTGGGTATCGAGACGCGACTTGGGAGTCTCGCGCGGTCGCACAGTCTCGTTCTGACTGCGCGGATCAGTGTCATCGCTCTCCGACACGCTTGTGTCTCTCACAGACTTACGCCGCGTTGAAACATCGGACGTACTTCCTTCAGAAGATTCCGTCGAAGTGATCGACGACGAACGCTTGTTCGCACTTGCGAGACATCCGGTTTCTCCCTGTGCCCCGGCATGCGACACTCGGCTGGCCGCACTGCGCTCCCAAACCTCGCGTGCAGCGTCTCCGTGCGCATTGACGGCAGCGGACGCGGGCGCAACCTCGGGATGGGGGCGTAAGTAGTCGGCTTCCCAGTCGTGCTCAAGGCCCGACAGGTCAGCATCATCGGCCTCAGATATCTCCTGTTTCGCGCGCTTGTTCTGCGCGCTGGAGTGTTCGACGGTAGATGGCGAGCGCGTCTTCGCATTGCGATCGGCAAAAGCCAGAAGACTCGTTTCTTCGCTCACCTCCGCGTGCGATCGTTTGCTGGCAGCACGACTCTCCTGAGTCGCGTGAGCAGCATCGCTATGCGCATCTGCTGCGACATGAACCGATGAAGTCTCGCGCCGGATCGACACATATTCGATTTCCCAATCGTGCTCGAGGCCGGACAGATCAGCATCATCGCTTTCCGATGACCGCTCCTCTCTCGCACGCTTGCTCCGGGTCGCATCTGATGTGTTGATGTCGGAGTGCTCCGCCGAAGAGGCAGACGGTGCCTTTACCTTCCTGCTTGCATGTTCGACCGCCAATTGGGTACGCTCGGACGAAGAGAAATGGAATTCATGCGGCTTGTCCGATGACACATTGCTCGGTCGCTTCCTCGCCTGATCTGCCTCAGCCGCTTCAAGTTTCCGTTTTGCATTTCCAGCTGATGGGGACTCGCCGGTAGCAGCGGCCACAGCAGTTGCATTCTTTTGGCCAACAAGCTCCGACGACACAACCGGTTTGGCAGCTTGCGTGGAGGACGGCATGTTGCGGATATATTCGCCCTCCAACCAAGAACGCCCCTCCTGCTGCAATGTCGCGATCTTGCCTTCCTGGACTGCCTGTTGCACCCCTTTGCGCCCGCCATTGAACGCCGTCACGAGACTTGCAGCCGACCCGGCCAGATCGACACCGCTCTGCATCATGCCGGAGAAGAGCTGCAACTCCGCACGCTCCTCCAGTTCCTCGGCGGCCTTGCGCTTGAGCTCCGCTGCCAGCGCATGTCCGCTGGCCTTGAGGATGGCATACATCTGCGCCAGACGGCTGGTAGTGAGCAACGTTTCAGCACTCGCCCGGAGCGCCAGGTACTTGAGTTCGACCTCACTCGCATACTTGATCAAGCCCAACAGATCTTGAGGCTTGAAAGGCACGGGCTGCGCCATGCCGGGCAGGAGTGCGTTTTGCACTGGCGATGGGACCTGCGCGACACCGGTGTCGCGCTGCTCTACCGCCGTGCTGCCTGCCGCGCCGGCTACCGTCGCAACGGGGGTTGCAGGAAAAGCACCGGCGACAGTACCCAGCGAACCAAAGGGAGTAGAAGTGATGCCTGGCACGATATCTTCCTTGTAAATGCGTTGATGACCCGCGTATCCCTCAGACTTCCGCCATGGACGGTCCAAGGCTGCGGACCAGCCGCCATTTGCTATCTTCCGCGTCTTGTTTAGCTTCCTTGAGCTTCGTCAGGATTTCCTGCAGGACTTCCTCCATGCTCTTCTGATGATCGACGGTGATGGAGAAGCCGGCCTTCAGGTATTCGGTAAAGCCACGCAAGGCGGTTTCCTCGACCTGTGTCATATCGACATCGTGCTGGCGCTGGGCCTGTTCGACCCCGTCCTTGCCGCGCTGGATACCCAGGCCGCCCTGCACGGCACCGCTGACGATCTGGCCGTTCTGGATGGTGAAGACTTTCTGGAAAGCATTTGCGCCGACAACGATCTTGCCGGTCTGCTCGGCCGCCTTGACCGCGCTGTTCATGGCCGCGCCACCTGCAACGGCATTCGCAATGCCGTTCGCCAGCGTGCCAACCATTTTGAGGATGGCGACTACCTTGTCGCTCGCGCCGCCCATGGCAGCCGCGCCAGAAATCAGCGACCCGCCGATCTGCGGATCCATCAGCGCTGGAGCAACGGTGGCCGTGCCGACGATACCCGCCAGCAGGGTACCCAGCTTGGTGGCATCTTCCGGAGACATCCATTTCTCCGCGAGCTGCTGGAAGCCCTCGGTCAGGCCTTTGTTCACCGAGAAATCCGGGCCGCCCTTTTGAGTACTGATGGCGCTGGCCATCTGGATGACGCTGCCGATCAGCACGGTCATGGTGACCGCAACTGGCGCCGTCAGCGCTCCACCGGATGCGGCGATCGCCACGCCCGCGAACACGGCGGCGAATACCGTGCCGATCACGGCGCCGACCAGATCCCAGATATCGCGGTGCGCCAGCTTGTCCATCTGCTCCATCAGACGCTTTAGCGCATCGAAGGTCTCCCTGGTGGCATCTTCGATCTGGTTCGACTGGTTATGTGCTGCTTGGGCACTGGCGTAGGACTGGACACGTTTGAGATCGGCGAACATCAGTTGCAGTTGATACGCCAGTTCGGTGGGATCGCACGACGCGTCGAGTGCCAGCTTCGATTGTCTGGCAAGCGGAATGCCGGCAAGACCATCACTGCCGGACACATTACCGCCCGCCGTCTGGTTGACGACCTGGGCTGCCGCAACGCTGGTGAGTGAAGGCGACGGTGACGCCGAAGCGGTGTTGGCAACTGTGTCCGATCGTGAAACTGCAGTGGTCATGACGTCACTCCAGGAAGACATTGACGAGCCATCAGGGCATCCGGGCTCTATTCCCTTGCTGAGTAACAGGGCGCACGAAAACGTTCGCTCCGCCAGATGTTTTCTGCCGCTTCACAGCGGGCGCTGCGCGGGGCATGACACAAACTGGGGTGAGGCGGTGGGGTTAAGAAAAAACTGGGAATGTAGCCAGATGGGTCTGACCCCATTTGAGGCAATCACGCGCCAACATGGCGGACGTACGGGCGCGAAGCCTGCGCGACCGGACAACGATGCGCTTCAAGCTGCCATACCGTTCCGCATGATCGCGACACGGGCCAGTATCGCGGCATCGTGAACCTTGGTGGCGCACTCCTCGGCAACATCGAGGGCTACCTGTGCGGCAGAAGCATTGCCGAGCGCAACATGGCATTCAGCCAGTCGCAGGGCAACATCAGCTTCAGCACTGCCTAGCAACAGGCAGACCTGCAGCAGGCTGGCAGCCTGTGCCGGCTGGCCTTCCGCCTGAAAGGCCTCGGCTGCCGCAGCGAGGTCGCCAGTGTGGGTGGGATCGAGGTGGAGCAGCGCCGTGAACACGGCCCGGGCCTGCGCATACTGGCCAGCGGTCATCAGGCCGCGCCCCAGAACACGCAAGGCGACGCGCTGACGTGGATCGAAATCAGGCAAGCCGCCGGACGGCGTCGCAGAACCCACCGCCGACTCCACTGCAACGTTCGCCAAGTCAGCGGATTCAGTGTCAGCACCCATCGCGACATCCTGATCGATACAGGTCCAATACAGCAGCGCGTTCATGGCGCGGTGGCCAGCATCACATGCGCTGCAGAATCATGTCCATGACCTTGGTGATCATGTCGATCAAGGCAGCACTCACCCCAACCCATTGCTTGTAGTTGTCTGTGTTTTTGGTGAGGTCGATCCCGTCTTTTTCGATCATCTGCAGCTTGGCGGAGATCTTATTGCCCAGAGCGCTGAGGGCGGACGAGGCAGTCTCCTTGGCAAACAGGGAGATACCGTCGACCTTCAGATCAAATTGCTTCAACTGTTCGACGGTGATATCTGCGGCCTTGGCATTGCCACCATTGAACGCGGTGATCTGGATCATCTTACTGTCCGGGTCCACCTGGGCATTCTGGTTGTTCGCCTTGATGTAATCCAGCAGGTACTGGACCTTGTTCACATCAACGACTTCGTTCCCGTCCTTGTCGGCCTTGGTCAGCTTCACCACCCCATCGCTGCGAAGGCCGTCCAGCGCGGTTGCCAGGGTTTTCATCTGGCGCAGCGTACTCGCGTCCTCGTTCTTCTGCTGCAGCTTCACAGCCATCTCGGTGACAAGCGCCAACACGTTCGAGGCAGCAATCATGGCCTGATTCGAGGTTCCCGATAAACCCTCTGGAGCAGAAGCGCCACTGGTTCCGCTCGTCGCGGAAGTAGAAAGAGAAACAGACATGCTTGACTCCTTGACTCATTCAGGCGACGCAATGACGGCCGCCGTTGCATATACAGTTAAACCATCAGGCGCGGACGGCGTTTTTTCAGCGGCAACGAGGCACTATTGCCCGTAGCAAACATCGGATGACTGCTGTCCGCCGCGATCATGCTCTGGAAATCGGCCCTGACGCGCTCCGCGAAGTGCTGCTCGGCCGGGGTCGGATTCGACAGGGCACGGCGTGCCTCGGCGTTGCGTGCGCAGATCGATTCCAGTTCGGCCTGGAATTCGCTGTTGACCTGCTTGATGGCTTCGACAAGCGCGCGTGAACGCTTCAGCACATCATCAAAATGTTGATCTTCCGTCATGGCTGCTCCCGAAAATGTCTCGCCAACCCATTTGGCATATCTGCTGACTGAGTGACCAGGCGAGCGGCATGGTTCCGCCCCTCACTGCGCCCCAGTCGCGGGGGCCGTGGACAGGCGCCGATCAGCGCATGCCCATGATGATGTTTTCGATCCAGTCGCTCATGTCTTTCACGAGCTTGCGCACGGCATCGAGCGAGGCGCTCATCATGTTGGAGGCATTGGTCACGCCGGTGGCGGCAATCGACTGTTCGCGGCCCATCTGGTCCACCTTCGAGGTGAAGACCTGCATGGTGTTGGTCGCCTTCTCGCGCGTGAATGCCTGGTAGTGACCGACGCTGACCGGGAAGTTCAGGCCCAGCACCTCGTTGCCGCCGCGGTTCTTGTCATCCTTCATGGTGCGCGGATCATTCAGCACCCGCTCGTACAGCGTGCGGTCCTGAATAAACACATACCCTTCAGCGATACCCTTCTTGATACCGTCGAGTGACATGTAGCCACCATTCTCTTTCATCAACAGCGTCGAGAAATCGGATAGATTCGCATCCTGCGCAGGGAATACCTGAGCGTGTACGAGCCGCTCCTGCTCCGGCGTGGAAGCACGCATCTTGTCGAGCAGCAGATCGTTCAGGATCACCGTGCCGGCTTCCTTGACGCGTGGATCGTCGGCACGGACCATGGCCACCGGAATGGTGTTCTGCTCGTTCCAGTAGGCGGTGTGCCCATCGATGGCCGGGCCTTCGTTGATCTGGTTGTAGGACGTCCACATGTCCACCAGGATTTCCCGCGCACGCTTGTAGTAGTTGCGTGGATTGTCCTTGCCGTCGGTCTTGTCGCCGTACGGAATTTCCGCATCCGACGTCGCATCCTCGGCGGTAAAGCTGATCAGTTCGTTCAGCCCTGCAATGATGCGCTGGTGCAGCCCCATTTTCTGCGTGGTGGCCTGCATGTCCTTCGTCAGCATCTGGTATTGGCGGGCCATGATGTCGCGGGAATCCATCAGCAGCGACTGGATCCAGGAAAAGACATCTTGGCGAGATTGCTTGGCGAAGGCATTTTTAGCCGCGTTGGCCCGGACCTCGCTGCGGACGGCATCGAGCGATTCCTGTGCACCTCCAACAAGCGCATTGGTCAGCCGGTCACGCTCATTGGGGGAAATGGGGCGGCTCGCATTGACATACGTCAGCGCCATGTCGATCAGCCCTGGCGTCTGATTTTCGATCTCGTTGAGGATGCCCGGGACCAACTCTTCACGATAGTTCGTGAAACCACCCAGCGCCTGCGCGATCTGCTGCTTGACTGCAGCCAACCCCTTCTCGTCGAGCGTCCATTGCCCATCGGCATCGCGTGTAAGGCTGGCGCGCAGCGTCGCCACCAGTTCCGGCGCCAGGGTCTTGATGAACTGTCCGGCGGTCGTGTCCGGCAAGGCCTGCCATGCCGGCGCGATCCGGCGTTCGGCGTTCAAGGTCTGCATGAGCGCGGTGCGCGTGTCCTCGGGGACCGGCAGATGCGCCAGCATGGCGCGCACATAGCCCTCGATCTCGGACATATCGCTTCGAACGCCCTTCAGCGCGGGCTGCAGGTTGCCCATGCGCATCAGTTCCTGCAGCTTTGCGCTGTCGCCGCTGCGGACGGCATCCTGCATGGCGGCCCACACGTTGCCGGCAATCCTGAACTGCTCGGGATTTTTCTGTGTGACCGCCTCGGCGGCATACCCCAGGGTCACGGTCAGCGACTGGCGCAGTTCGTCGGCATAGCGGGGGTTCAGCATCTCGCGTTCGGCCACGGCCGCGGCGACGTAGTTCACGACGGCATCGTAATTGGTGAGCAGCACGGACTTCGGATCATGGCTGGCACGCCATTCCGGGCCCGCGAACTGGTCGCCACGTTGCAGGATCTCTTGGCGTACGGCAGCGTCGAGCGAAGGGCCCGACCGGCCATACGACACTGAATTGCGATACATGTCGATCAGCTGCTCGACCATCTGGCGCGTCGATGGATTGAGCAGGAACAGCGGAATCTGCGGCGTCACCGCAGCCACTGCGGTTTGCGTCACATTCTCGATGCCTTGTGAAACGACCGCGAACACTGTGGCTCGGCCCAGGCCGGCGAGCGGCGCAGACGATTCGGGCATATCGAGCATGAGCCGGCTGGTCAGCTGCTTCGCCATGGTGCTGAGTTGAGCCGATACGCTCTGGAACATTTGCACCCGTTGCATCTGCTCATCGGTCGTCTCGGCCGGCGGCAGCTTGGCGAGCAATGCCGCCAGTACGGGTTGCAGGGTCTGCGCAACCTTGTCGGGGGTCAACGTCTCGGTTGACCGCATCAGTGGTTGGAGAGCCTTGCCGGCAGCCAACTGCAGATCCTGCAGCAGCGCCTGGGCGGGATCGCTGGGCGCCGTCACGCCGGCGGGAAGCAGGCCGATTTCGGCGGTCAGGGTCTTCTGCAGTTGCGTGCGCTGTTCCGGCGTGAGCAGGCTGTCCGGCAGTTGCGCCATGACGTTGTCTACCAGCGTTGCGCCATCGGCGCGCAGGCCAGTAAGCAGTTGGGTGCGGGCCGCGGCATCGTCGGGCGCAACCTGTGCAGCGGCGGTCGCGGCAGCGCCCTTCAGGCGTTCCGCCAGATGGCCGACAGCGAACAGGGCGCGCAGGCCCGTTTCACCACTGCGGGTGACAATACCGCGGATCTGCTGCGCCAGATCGGTAGCGGCCAGCAGACCGGTCCACTGCTGGGGTGGCGTAGGAAGCGCCCCGGCCAGCTGCAGCGTCATGTTCATGCGCGTGGTGACGGCTTCCTGCACGCGGGTGCGTTCCTCGG
This sequence comes from Burkholderiaceae bacterium, assembly GCA_035539795.1. GTDB lineage: Bacteria > Pseudomonadota > Gammaproteobacteria > Burkholderiales > Burkholderiaceae > Imbroritus. The sequence continues at coordinate 99 of DATLHT010000490.1, read as the reverse complement.
CCGCCATGTTCCCCGAACCGCCGGTCATGGCCTCGACCAGGCCATCGACAATCTCGGGGAGCCGGGCGCTCAGCGTTTCACCGAGCTTCTTCATCGCAG
>DATLHT010000489.1:0-2745 GCA_035539795.1 Burkholderiaceae bacterium | reverse complement strand
ATTTTCTTCCTGCCCACCTTGCAGGATCCGATGCCGAAGATCGATTCGGCGATGGCCTCCTCGAACAGGAAACCGTCTTCCACGTTCTGGCCGTGATAGTCGTTCAGCGTGTCGAGAAAAAGCCTGGCTTCCAGCCAATGGATGAGGGGTTGGGTGCGCCGCTCGACCACTGCAGCGGCCTCGATTTGGAATGCGTCGAGCTTGCCTTTGAAGATGTCGAGTGCGCGGGTGTCGAGCCGGGGCCTGTACTTGGGCCAGGCCGCCGCAATATGCGATTTCTTGAAATCCTGGGCTCCCAAGTCGCTCGTGGCAACCTGTTGCTGGCGTTCCGCCAGGGCTTCGGCCAGTTCCTTGCGCGCCCACGCGTCGTTGGGGTTGGCATGGAGCAAGGCGCGGGCACGGTCTTCGCGAGCGCTGGTGGGAGGCAAACTGCGAACTTGTGCAATTCGCTGCTCGGAGAAGTCGGTCGCCTGTTGCTCCAGTGCTTTCTGAAGACCGTCGTAGGTGTTGAGTGCGGAGATTTGCAGCTCTCGCTCATCCCCATATTTCTTGATCCACCCCGCCGCGTCATTTCGAAACCCATTGAGCTCGTGTGCGATGCCAATGGCATCCCACAGCGCAAGGACATGCGGCATGCCGGGCTTGCCGCTCGCGGCTCGGGCGCGGCCCTGCATGTGGTTGACCGTTGCCTCGGCCAAGCTGACGTGTGCCTTCTCATCGAAGCGGAAGGCCCACGGGTAGCGCGTGCTCATCTGCACCAGCTGGTAGGCTTGGTAGCCGCCGTCCTCGCCGGTGCTGATGTCATGCAGACCTTTGGCTACGTTCCAGTCTCCCGCATGCGGCAGCACGTGGGTGTTCATGGCCGGGGCGTATTCGAGCACCTGCTCCAGAGCATCTGCCGCCGCGATGGCCCCATGGCCATGCTTGGCTCCCTCGATCATCTGGGCCGGATGGATCGTCTGCATCCGCGCATTGCGCAGCTTGGTGTTGCGGGTGTATTCGTCGACGGTCTCCTCGCTCCATTTGTCCTGACTGAAGGCGATCCAGGTGGGGCCGCATTTTTCGGGCTTCTCGATGACGAGGTAATGCACGCCTACGGCGACATGGGAGTGGTTTGCGCACAGCAGCCGGGGGCCCAGATAAGGCTTGGCGGCCAGCGTGGACGGTTGCAGCGTCAGGCTGCCATCCTGGCAGACGCTGTAGCACTCCCAGTATTTTTTTCCGCGTGCGTGCTTTTCGTAGAACAGGTAGATGAAGCCGGTGCGTACGGTGCGCATCGCATACTTGAAATCTGTTCCGACATCGACCGACTTGACGCGATCCCCGTTTGCCCATGAAGGCAGACCGGGATTCACTTTCTCAGGCACCACCGTGTAGCGTACTGGCAAGATGGGCAAGCCGGTCATCTTGCATTGATTGCATGAACCAGGGGCAACGGACATATCGCGGAACCTCTCTCTTTCTCTGTGTTTTCGACGGGCATTGCTTGGGCAACCGACTTCAGGAGGCCTCGGGCGCAGGCGCTTCCCTGGCGATGCGCCGCCAGTCCCCTGGTTGGAGGTCGGCCACCACGTCGCCGAAGTAGTCCCCCGGCTTGCGCATGCGGAGTCGGGTGGTCAGCAGCGAATGAAAGTCGAAACGGGGATGCACGGCGAGCGCACAGAGACCGTAGGACGCCAGGTCGGCGGCATCGTCGAACCCCAATCTCTTGCCCCGCTGAATGGCCGCGAGTGCGGTGTTGCAAGCGGGGCGCAGTTGATTCGGATGACGCACTTCGCCCCAGTCACGCAAAGCCAGATTCAAGGGCTCGATGCAATCGATGGCCGCCCACTGTTCAGTGCTCAGATCAAGGTCTGAGCTGGTTGCTTGCTCGTTGGTGGCCAGACGCTGAAGCTCTCCCGCCGGGTTCAGCAGATAGAAGCATTCGATAGGGCCAAGCAACGCTGTCCGCTGCGCGAGATGCAGCCATCGCCACACATGCCAGAGCACCGCCGGGTCTTGCAGGCGAAGCCACATGTCGCGGCCCGACGGGTGGTGCTGAACCATGATCTTCCCGAGGTGCAAGGCCACGTCGTCCGGCGATGCATTGCTGGCCAGCCAGCCACCGATGCGACGCCCGTCTCCTTGTTGGAGTACATGGGGGGGCAGTTCGAGGTACGCATCTCGTACGCTGTGGGTCAGGAGCAACGCGTCGGCGTTGCAACTGGGGGCGAGCCCAGTGAGTACTGGGTAGTGCGCTGGATTGACATTGGGATGCGCGATGGGCACTGGATGGTGCGGACCTTCCGCATAGCGCTCCCAAGGCGTTTCGTCGGTGTCCACGGGACGCAGGGTCGGGTCGAGCAACAAGAAGCACTGGGAGTCAGCGCTCTTGGTCGAAAGGTCTTGCAGCAGCTCGTGCGCCGACCGGATGGAGGCGTCTTGCGTCGAGGTATCAGACATTGAAAGCAGCCTCAGTCGAGCGCTACGGCGCCGCGCTGATTGGCGGCGGCGAATCTGACGGAGGGGTCGCAGCCTTGATACGTTGAAGTCGGAAGCTGACCTTCGGCTTTCTTGGAGGCTGGCCCTTGATACGAGTGCACGCTCGCGTGCTCAACCCATGTACCGGGCGTCTTGTGCGTGATGCCTGCACTGGTGTAGACGCTGTAGCTGCCCCCGCCACCCAGTTCCAGCTGCTCCTTGGCCATGATGCTGATCGTGTTGGCGCTCAGCTTGATATCGAGCTTGGCCAGGACGTTGATGTTC
>DATLHT010000488.1:0-2399 GCA_035539795.1 Burkholderiaceae bacterium | reverse complement strand
ATTCTGCTCATGGTCGGCGTGCCGGCGGAGCCCTATGCGGTGAACCCGGTCGTCGAGCGTGCGATGCGCCGCATCTTCATCCTGCACGCCGACCATGAGCAGAATGCATCGACCTCGACCGTGCGTCTGGCTGGTTCGTCGGGCACCAACCCGTTCGCCGCCATTGCCTCGGGCGTGGCCTGCCTGTGGGGTCCGGCTCACGGCGGCGCGAACGAAGCGGCGCTCAATATGCTGGAGCAAATCGGCAGCGTCGACAACATCAGCGAGTTCGTCAAGCAGGTCAAGGACAAGAACAGCGGCGTGCGCCTGATGGGCTTTGGCCACCGCGTGTACAAGAACTACGACCCGCGTGCCAAGCTGATGCGCGAAACCTGCCACGAAGTGCTGGGCGAACTGGGTCTGGAAAACGATCCGCTGTTCAAGCTCGCCATGCAGCTGGAGAAGATCGCACTGGAAGACGAATACTTCGTCAGCCGCAAGCTGTACCCGAATGTCGACTTCTACTCGGGTATCGTGCAGCGCGCGCTGGGCATCCCGACTTCGCTGTTCACCTGCATCTTCGCCCTGGCGCGTACCGTGGGCTGGATTGCACAGTGGGAAGAGATGATCACCGATCCGGAATACAAGATCGGCCGTCCGCGTCAGCTGTTCGTCGGTGCCGTGTCGCGCGACGTACCGGAGATCGGCAAGCGCTGATTCCCGCCTGAGCCTCATGTCTCTGCGCCCCTGCGTGCCGTCTGGCCGCAGGGGCTTTTTTCTGCGCATTTTTCCGTGCGGCGATACCCCTTGTCGCGAACTACGGCAGGCTGCGGGGCTGATTCTGGGTCATGGCACATGAGGCCGTATGGCATAATCAAACGGTCCCCAATCATGGTTCCGACCGGCGTGGCCGCACGTTGCCAGCAAGGCAGCGCGGTGCGAATACCCGCCGGTTTCCCGATCTCATCATGGCAAAAACACTTTACGACAAACTCTGGGATGCACACGTCGTGCATGTGGAAGACGATGGCACCACGGTGCTCTACATCGACCGCCAGTTGCTGCACGAAGTCACCAGCCCGCAAGCCTTCGAGGGCCTGAAGTTAGCGGATCGTCCGGTGTGGCGTATCAGTGCCAACCTGGCCGTGTCGGATCACAACGTGCCGACTACCGACCGCAGCCAGGGCATTGCCGATCCTGTATCCAAGTTGCAGGTCGATACGCTCGACGCCAACTGCGACGCCTTCGGCATCACCCAGTTCAAGATGAACGACCGCCGCCAGGGCATCGTGCATGTGATCGGTCCGGAACAGGGGGCGACGCTGCCCGGCATGACGGTGGTGTGCGGCGATTCCCACACCAGTACGCATGGTGCGTTTGGCGCGCTGGCATTCGGTATCGGCACTTCGGAAGTGGAGCATGTGCTGGCCACGCAGACGCTGCTGATGAAGAAGAGCAAGAACATGCTCGTGCGCGTCGAGGGCATGCTGCCGCGCGGCTGCACCGCCAAGGACATCGTGCTGGCCATCATTGGCAAGATCGGCACGGCAGGCGGTACCGGCTACACCATCGAGTTCGCTGGCTCAGCGATCCGTGGTCTGACGATGGAAGGTCGCATGACTGTCTGCAACATGGCGATCGAGGCCGGTGCCCGCGCCGGACTGGTGGCGGTGGATGATACGACGCTCGAGTACGTGAAGAACCGTCCGTTCGCACCGAGCGGTCCTGAATTCGATCAGGCCGTGCAGTACTGGCGCACGCTCCACAGCGACGAAGGCGCGGATTTCGACCAGGTCGTGCAGTTGCGTGCCGAGGACATCCGCCCGCAGGTCAGCTGGGGCACGTCGCCGGAAATGGTGGTGAGCATCGAGGACCGCGTGCCGGATCCCGACAAGGAAAAGGATCCGAACAAGCGCAATGCCATGGAGCGCGCGCTGACCTATATGGGTCTCGAGCCGAACGTGCCAGTGACGGACATTCGCGTCGACAAGGTGTTCATCGGCTCGTGCACCAACAGCCGTATCGAGGATATGCGCGCCGCCGCGTGGGTGGTGCAGAAGCTGGGCCGCAAGCTCGCATCCAACGTCAAACTGGCGATGGTCGTGCCAGGCTCGGGCCTCGTCAAGGAGCAGGCCGAGCGCGAAGGGCTGGACAAGATCTTCGTCGCGGCCGGATTCGAATGGCGCGAGCCGGGTTGCTCGATGTGCCTGGCCATGAATGCCGACCGCCTCGATCCGGGCGAGCGCTGCGCCTCCACCTCGAACCGCAATTTCGAGGGCCGCCAGGGTGCCGGTGGCCGCACGCATCTGGTCAGTCCTGCGATGGCGGCGGCTGCCGCTATCGAGGGTCATTTCGTCGATGTCCGTAAACTGGTCTAAGGAGACAGGAATGCAGCGTTTCGCTCTCTCACTGCTGATGAT
>DATLHT010000487.1:0-1983 GCA_035539795.1 Burkholderiaceae bacterium | reverse complement strand
ATCGAAAGCAGTGTGCGTGGCCAGGCCTCGGCCTCCGGTCAACTGGCTGCACGTCTGAAGGCGCAGGTGCAAGCGGCTGGACATACGGTCGCCACGCGCGATGTTGGCGCCGATCCACTGCCGCCGCTCGACGGCGCCCTGCTGGGCGCGCTGTTTTCCACAGAAGATGGTCGTTCGGCCGAGCAGCAGGCTCAGGCGGATCGTGTCACGCAACTCATCAACGAGCTGCAGGCGGCCGACACCGTGGTGATCGCGACAGGCATGTACAACTTCGGCATGCCGGCGCAACTCAAGACGTGGTTCGACTATGTGCTGCAGGCTGGGCGGACATTCCGCTACACCGCGGACGGCCCCGTGGGCCTGGTCACCGGCAAGCAGGCCATCATCCTGGCAGCTACGGGCGGCATCTACAGTAGCGGTCCGGCCGCGGCGGCCGACTTCATGGTGCCGCACGTCAAGCAGATGCTGGCCTTCATCGGCATCACCGACGTGACGGTGGTACGTGCCGAAGGTTTGGCGCTGGGCGATGAGTCGGCGCAGGCGGGCATGGCCAAGGCTTTTTCGGCAGTGGAAACGCTGCAGGCGGCTTAAGCGGACGTACTTCGCGCGGGTATCCCGCGCCCTGCACAGAGCTTGCTCTGGAGTTCCGCGCTGTACCGTGGCCCGGTCACTGGACCGGGCCGCGTCGTTTTGGGTGAAGCCGTGCGTCTTCGGATCGTCAGACTTGCGCCGTCGCGGCCGGTGCACCGATTACCGGCAATTTTTACATCGCATTGCGTTTTTCCCGCATCGGTTGCTGCCGGCTGAACCGCCTGGGGCGAGGCTGCGCCGGCATGGAGCAGGGCGGTCCCGGACTTGCTTGTCGGGGGTGTTGATTTCACTCTCATCTGCAAGGAGGCCCCATGCAAACCGAAACCCTTCAGCAATGTATCCGTGCGTGCTACGGCTGTGCAGTCGCCTGCGATCACTGTGCAGCGGCATGCCTGTCCGAAGGCCAGGCCAACGCCATGGCCGCCTGTATCAGGCACGATATCGATTGCGCCGCGTTTTGTCGCACCGCCGCTGCCATGATGGCACGGCGGGGTCCGCTGCTTGGGGAGGTCTGTGCCCTGTGTGCCGGTATCTGCGATGTGTGCGCGGCCGAATGCGCGCGTCACGAGGCCGCGCATTGCCAGCAGTGTGCCCAGGCATGCCGGAGTTGTGCGGAAGCATGCCGTGCGATGACGGCCGCCTGACACTCCGGGGCTGATGCAGGACAGCGTGCGCGGCAGCCATGCTCCCGCGCCAGGGGGCAATGCGCTATATTGTCGTTACCACGACAAGACCCCCTATGAATTCGCCTGTCTCCTGCGCGTTGACTCCCGACCAGGTCGACCGCTTCAATCTTGATGGTTTCCTTGTTCTGCCGCACCGTGCCAGCCCGGCGACGTGCGCGGCCCTCGCGGCGGCGGCTGGCGAGCAGCTGCAGGCCCACATCCCACCGCTCGAGTACGAAGCCGATCTCGGCTATCCCGGTGCGCCTGTCAGCCGCGCTGCCGAGGGCGGCACGACGGTGCGGCGGCTGCGCGGCACGTTTGGGCGCGGAGCGGTGTTTCGCGACTGGGCGTTTGCACCGGAAGTGTGTGAACCGGTGCGGCAATTGCTGGGGGCGCCGCTGTATCTGACGCTGACGCACCATAATGCGGTGATGACCAAGCATCCCCGCTACGGGACAGCGACGGGTTGGCATCGCGACAACCGCTACTGGTCGTTCGTGCAGCCGCAATTGATCACGGCCTGGCTGGCGCTGGGCCCGGAAGATGCAACCAACGGCGCGCTGCGGGTCATTCCCGGCTCCCATCAGGTCGCACTGGCACCCGGACAGCTCGATGCCCTGAGCTTCCTGATCGAAGCGCATCCGGACAGCGCGGCGTTGGTGGCGCGGGCCACGGAGGTGTCCTTGCAGGCTGGCGACGTTCTGCTGTTCGACAGCCGCCTGTTCCA
>DATLHT010000486.1:0-2688 GCA_035539795.1 Burkholderiaceae bacterium | reverse complement strand
ACTGGGCGCTGCAGCGCCGCTGCCGTCGGTCGATGCAATGCCCCGCCTGGACCAATTGCCCAACGTAGCCACTGGCACGCCAAGCCGACGCGCCGCCCCGTGCCCGCCGACCGACGCGGCCAGCCTGACAGCCTCGGCCTTGAATTCCTGTGTGTACTGCCTTTTGGGCAGCTTGCCTTCTTTCATCTCGAATCTCCGTACCTCTGAAGTTACCAACTTCGTGCTGTACGTGAAATCGAGGCAGGGTCATTACAGCATGCGGTCATGGTGCTTCTCGTTCGGTTGCCCGATTTCGTGGATATTGCTGATGCCAGCGGCTGATCGCTCAGCCAAACTCGCCTTATGAGTAGCAAGCCCGGCCGCAATGACCCGTGTCCATGCAGCAGCGGCAAGAAGTTCAAGAAGTGCCATGGCTCCATCGAGCAGCCGGACCGGCAGCAGCCTGAGCTGAAAGAGCAGCTTGCAGAGTTTGCGCGCGCGTCGCGCGCGAGCCACGAGGCCCGCGAGTTTCAGCGCCAAGAACAGCAGGGTCTTGGCAAGCCCATCATTTCGACGGTGCTCAACGACCAGCGCGTCATCGCGGTCAATCGGCGGCTGCTTTGGTCGCAGAACTGGCACACCTTCCACGACTTCCTAAACGACTACCCGCGCATCGCGTTGAGCGACGACTGGTTCCTCGGGGAGGTCCGCAAACCGATCGAAGAGCGGCATGTGATCGTCACTTGGTTCGTCCGTGCGAGGGAGCAGGCGACTGAGAGCCGCGCCACGGGTTTGCAGACGGCGGGCACGCCCGCGACAGGGGCGCTGTCGGCCTACATGCGGTTCGCCTACGCCCTGTACGCGCTGCACCACTCTGTCGCTGTCGAACAGCTGATGCTAGACCGCATCAAGAGTGCTCGTGGCTTTCCCGGCGCGATGTACGAGGTGCGGGTTGCCGCTTCGCTGCTCAGGGCGGGGTTCACCCTTGAACTCGAGGACGAGACCGACCGCCGCACCACCCACGTCGAGTTCGTGGCTACCCATACCGCCACCGGCACGAGGTACTCGGTGGAGGCGAAGAGGCGTGAAGGTCAGAAACTTAAGCTGAACAAGTTGCTGCACAGCGCGTTGACCAAGCGCGCCGACCATCCGCGTATCGTCTTCGTGGACACCAACGACGGCCGGCTAGATATTCACAAGTTCGAACATGTGCCGATGCCATTGGCGGAGGCGCGACACCTGCTCAACCTGTACGACATGGACCCCGTCAGCCATGCGTTGCCCAGCGCGTACGTGATCGCGACGTGGGCGCCGGAAGAGCATCACCTCGACGCAACCGGCTCACCCTTCGCCACCATGCTCCTGGGTTTCCGCGTCGACGACCTGGCTCCAGGCTATCGAACGTTGCTGGAACAAGTGCACATCCGTCGCAGGCATCGCCCAGTCTTCGACCTCATCGAGTCGATGGTCAAGCACCGCAACGTTCCTGCTACGTTTGACGGCCAAGCGATGGCCTTCGCTAAGGGTGAACCGCCCAACAGCCTCAGAGTAGGCGAACCGTTTGAGGTCGCTGGCCCGAATGGCGAGGCCGTCGAAGGCCTGCTCGAAAGCGGTGTGGTCATGCCGGGACAGAAGGCCGCCTGGTGTGTCTTCCGCGGCCAGGACGGCAGCCGGTTCATGAACACTGTGCCTCTGACCGATGCCGAACTGGAGGCGTATAGACAGCACCCTTCCACCTTTTTCGGCGCGATCGACCGGAACGCCGGGCGAAAGCAGGCTGTCACAGCAATGGACCACTTCGACTTCTTGTGGGAGAGCTACCAAAAGACCGATAGGGACACGCTCCTGGACTGGATGCAGGCGGCGCCAAACATCGATGAGCTGAGGTCGCTCGAACAGACTGAACTCGCGACCCGCTACTGCGTCGGGATGGCCTGGTCGATGATGCGCGAACTGGCCGTTCGACGCGCGCCTGCAGCAAACGCCGATCTGGATGACCACAATGGGCCGGTCGAGACATGATCGGCCAGGAGCGGACACAGACGAGTGGCCGCTTCCACGCTTCCTGGCGATCTCTACGGACATGAGGTTCTCTGCCCGATCAATAAAGGGCTGAAGGCGTGGAGATCTAGTGGGACGCAGAGCAGTGGGCCTCGCATGTCTGCAACGACCAGCCACGTTCCTTCCACGCGTCCAACTGCGCTTCCGTGACTCGGTCGCCCTTGCCGGTAGCGCCCCGGATGCGTAAAAGCGACTGCTGCAGATGCATTGCATTTTTTGCGGTGGGCCACGCACGTTCGAGGTGACTTGCCGAATGGGCATACCTTTGTCGGCGCACTTAACCTGTTCGCCAGTTGGGCGTCTGTCTAGAAATGATGCAGGGAGTCGAGGTCTGTCGCAAAGTCCCAGTGTCAACCTCTGGCTCACATCCAGCTTAGGCCGTCTTCACGCAACCATGACTGAACCTTCAGCCACTCGGCCTGAAACCCGTCATGGCCGGAGCAGCCGGCTTGGGTGGCAATGGTTCGCACTCTTTGCGCCGCCTGCAGGAGACTTGCATGCCCGTCAGCGGTGCGCCATCGATGCCCGGCCCAGGCCACACAGGCCCACGCCTGGGCGCGCTCGAGTTGGATGCCTGCATGGGCCGCAAAGTCCGGCTGCGCGGTGGCGATCTGCTCCACGGTGACGGCTAGGCGCAGCGCCTCTACC
>DATLHT010000485.1:0-6372 GCA_035539795.1 Burkholderiaceae bacterium | reverse complement strand
GCGTGCAGTTCGCCACGCCCGATGGTCCTCGTGCCGTCCACACCGATGCGGTGGTACTGGCGCTCGGCGGCGGCAGCTGGCCACGGCTCGGCTCGGATGCGGCATGGGTGCCCTGGCTGACTGAGCGCGGTGTGACAGTGGCCCCGCTCATGCCATCCAACTGCGGTTATGAAGCAGACTGGAGCCCGCACTTTGCCTCGCGTTTCGCCGGCCAGCCGCTCAAGTCGATTGCCATGACCGTACAGGGTGCGGATCTCCCGCGCCGCACTGGTGAATGCCTCGTCAGCGCCACGGGTCTCGAGGGCAGCCTCGTCTATGCGCTATCCGCGCCATTGCGCGCGCAATGGATGATCGACGGGCATGCCACGGTCCTGATCGATCTCCTGCCAGACTGGCCCGCCGCGCGCGTCCACGCGGCCGTGACGGCGCCGCGCGGCTCGCGCTCGCTGTCGAGTCATCTGCAAAGCCGCCTGGGGCTGGCGGGCGTCAAGGCGGGACTGTTGCGCGAGTGCGTATCGAAGGCGATCTATGACGATCCCGTGCAACTGACGCGGGCGATCAAGGCGTGTCCGGTGCGTCTCTCGCGACCACGGCCGCTTGAAGAGGCGATCAGCAGCGCCGGCGGTATCGCACTCGAAGCGCTTGATGCACAGCTGATGCTGCGAGATCTGCCCGGTATTTTCTGCGCGGGCGAGATGCTGGACTGGGATGCGCCGACCGGCGGTTATCTCTTGACGGCCTGTCTGGCCAGTGGTGTGGTCGCGGGAGAAGGCGTGCGCAACTGGCTTGGGCAGATGGCTGCAGTTTGAGGGCCAGCGTCTTCGGGAACGCCTTTGTTCCCGATGAGCGCGGCGTGACTGGGCCGGCACTGGCGAGGGTGCGCTGGTCGCCTGTGCGGCGGCCAGGCAGTGCCACATCTCGCGAAGTGTAGCGCTGGCGGCCCTCTGCCTCTTATTGCGTCCCTCCCCGCGTCATGCTCAACGCCACCGCTTCCGCGACTTCGATGCCGTCGATCGCCGCCGAGTAGATGCCGCCGGCATAACCCGCCCCCTCACCTGCCGGATACAAGCCGCGCACATTCACGCTCTGGTAGTCGTCTCCGCGCCGGATGCGTACGGGCGACGAGGTGCGCGTCTCCACCCCGGTCAGCACGGCATCGTGCATGGCGAAGCCGGCGATCTTGCGGTCGATCTGCGGCAGCGCCTCGCGGATTGCGCTGATGATGTACTCCGGCAGTGCTGTGCTCAGGTCGGTCGGACGCACCGCCGGTGTGTAGGAGGGCTGTACCGCGCCAAGCGTCGTCGAGGGGCGGCCTGCAATGAAATCGCCGACCAGCTGGCCCGGTGCGCTGTAGTCGCCGCCGCCCAGCTCGAAGGCGCGCGTTTCCCACTGCCGCTGGAACGCAATGCCGGCGAGCGGGCCGCCCGGAAAATCATCCGGCGTGATGCCGACCACGATGCCCGCGTTGGCGTTGCGCTCGTTGCGCGAATACTGGCTCATGCCGTTGGTCACCACACGGCCCGGCTCGGAGGTTGCCGCCACCACCGTGCCGCCCGGGCACATGCAGAAGCTGTACACGGCACGCCCGTTGCTGGCGTGGTGCACCACCTTGTAGTCGGCGGCGCCGAGTTCCTTGTGGCCGGCGAACTTGCCGAAGCGGCTGCGGTCGATCACGCCCTGCGGATGTTCGATGCGAAAGCCCATCGAGAATGGTTTGGCCTCTAGGTACACACCGCGCCGGTGCAGGATTTCGAAAGTGTCGCGGGCGCTGTGGCCGACGGCCAGCACGACATGGTCGCAACGCAGCGTTTCGCCATTACTCAGCACGAGGCCGCGCACTTGGCCGTCCTCGATCTCGACGTCGTCCACGCGTGTCTGAAAACGCACTTCGCCGCCCAGCTCGTGAATCGTCGCCCGCATTTTTTCCACCATGCTCACCAGCCGGAACGTGCCGATGTGCGGGCGTGCGCGCCACAGGATGTCGTCCGGCGCACCCGCCTTGACGAATTCCTCCAGCACCTTGCGGCCGAGATGGCGCGGGTCCTTGATCTGGCTGTACAGCTTGCCGTCCGAGAAGGTGCCCGCTCCGCCCTCGCCGAACTGCACGTTCGATTCCGGATTGAGTACGCGCGTGCGCCACAGGCCGAAGGTGTCCTTGGTCCGCTCGCGTACCGCCTTGCCGCGCTCGAGGATGATCGGGCGGAAACCCATCTGCGCCAGGATCAGCCCGGCGAACAGCCCGCACGGGCCCATGCCGATCACTACCGGACGCAAGCCTGTCCTGTTGGTCACAGCATGTGCCACGAAACGGTAGCCCATGTCTGGTGTCGGCCCCACATGCGGTGTTCCCGCCATGCGCTTGAGCACTGCGGCCTCGTCCGTGACTTCCACGTCGATCACATAGGTCAGCTTGATGTCGCTGCGCTTGCGCGCATCGTGGGCGCGGCGGAAGACGGTGTAGCGCAGCAGACCGGCGTGCGGTACGCCGAACTCGGCCAGGCGCGTGCGGATCGCCGCTTCAAGCGCGGCTTCGTCGTGGTCGAGGGGAAGTTTGAGTTCGCTGAGACGTAGCATGGAAAAGACGGACATTCCGGGGTGTGGGTCGGCCAACCGACCAGACCTGCATTGTATAGACTCGGAGACAGAGCCGGCAGGATTCCGTGGCATGCCGATGCGGCAGGCTGATGGCCCTGCCGGCCGTTCTGCGAACCACCGGAGCCTCGCCATGGCGAAACCGCGCAGTGCCGAGATCACGCTGTATCACGCCCCCAACACGCGCTCGCTTGGCGCGTTGACCCTGCTTGAGGAGCTGGGGGTGCCATACCGCCTGCATGTGCTCAACCTGCAAGCTGGCGAGCAGTCCCAACCCGCGTATCTGGCGATCAATCCAATGGGCAAGGTACCGGCGATACAACACGGTAATGCGGTGATCACGGAGCAAGCTGCCGTATTCATGTATCTCGCCGATCTCTATCCCGAGGCCGGGCTGGCGCCGCCCATTGGCGATCCCTTGCGCGGACCATACCTGCGCTGGATGGTGTTCTATGGTTCCTGCTTCGAACCTGCGCTGGCCGACCGGGCCCTGCTGCGCGCACCGCTGCCGCGCGAAACCTCGCCCTATGGCGATTTCGACACAATGTTCGCCACGCTCAACCAGCAGCTGGCGCGCGGCCCTTATCTGCTCGGCACGCGTTATTCTGCCGCCGATGTACTGTGGGCGTGCGCGCTGCGCTGGACTACCGGCTTCGGGCTGGTGCCGCACACACCCGAGATCACGGCGTATCTTGAGCGTGTGACGACACGTCCTGCATTTCAGCGTGCCCGCGCGGAAGACGCCAAGCTCGCGGCGGTGCAGTCCGCTTAGGATGCGCTATGCATTCGAGAGAATTCGAGGCGCATCATGGAGCGTCGGGGCGGCGGCCCGGTAGTGGGGCGGTAGAATGTCGGTCTTGCGATTCTTGCTTTTCCGTGGCCCCCATGCCTGTCTCTGCAATGCTGGAAACCTATTTCGTTCACGTGACCGGTCACGTGCAGGGCGTCGGCTACCGCGCCTCCACGGTGCGGCAGGCGCACCTGCTCGGGGTACGTGGGTGGGTACGCAATATGCCGGATGGCGCGGTCCACGCCATGGTGCAGGGCACGCCTGATCAGGTCGATCGCATGCTGGAGTGGATGCGTCGCGGGCCGCCGCGGGCGCAAGTGGGTGCATTGGAAAGCCGGCGCGAATATACGGACCGGCGCTTCGACCGCTTCGAGCAGCGCTGAGTGACGTGCCGTGCGCGGGGGGCTGCGTAACGCCGCGCCGTGCAGGCCGCTCAGGGCGCGGGCGGGGTAAGCTGCGGATCGTTGTGACGCCGCGCAGCGGACAACGAGGCGTAGTACGCTTTCTTCTCTTCGTACATCAGCAGGTCGGCGCGTCGCACGGTATCTTCCACGCGTTCGTTCGGCAGACTCGTGGCCATGCCGATTGACATGCTCAGCGCCACGCCCGAGTAGAACTGGTTGTTCAGTTCCACCAGCTTGTGGATGTTCTCGACGAGCGCCGCGCAGCCGCGCTCGTCGGTGGCCGGCATCAGCACGGCGAACTCGTCGCCGCCAATGCGCGCCGCATAGGAGGGTTTTTCGACCGCCTTGATCAGCACCTCGCCGGCGCGGCGCAGCAGTGCATCGCCGACGGCATGACCCAACTGGTCGTTGATCGGCTTCAGGCCATTCAGGTCGATGATCAGCACCGATACCGGCGAGGGCCCTTTGCGTTGCAACCGGTTCAGTTCGTCCACATAGAACGAGCGATTGAACAGCTTGGTCAGCACATCATGCTTGCCGAGATATTCGAGGTAGGCCTCTGCCTTCTTGCGTGCCGTGATATCGGTCAGCGCCACCAGCACCAGATCCCAGTTCTCCTCATGGCCGGGCATCACCGAGAACTGCAGGTGCAGGTGCAGTAGGTCACCGTTCAGTGCGTAGTTGATCACTTCATATTGATGGAACAGCTTGTTGTTCCACAGGTCAATCAGCTGCTCGCGGAAGTGGGTGCGCATGTCGTCGCGGAACACCAGGCCGAGGTTGTCGAGCAGAGTCTGTTTGTTGGGCGCGTTGAACAGGGTCAGCGTATGCTGGTTGACGTCGATGACGCGGATCTCGCGCATGAAACGTTCGACGAACTCCGGGTGTACATCGGTAAAGACGCGGAAGTCCTCGATACCATTGGCACGGATGTCTTTGAGCAAGCGCTTGACCGCGCTGAAGTCCTCGACCCACAGTGATACCGGCGAATTCTCGAACAGGCCGCGGGCATAGGATTCGCTCAATTCCAGTCCACGCTTGGCCTGCTCTTTTTCCGTCACATCCTCGATGGCCAGCAGCACGCGGTCCCAGGTCGCCTCATGGCCATGCAGGATCGAGCCTTTGAGTTCAATGTCGAGGCGCTTGCCGCCCAGCGAGTAATTGACGCTCTTGCCGACGAAGGTCGGGTTGCCGTCCCAGAGCTGCACCAGTTCATCGATGTGCGTGGTCAGCATGTCGTCGCGGAAGACCTCGCCGAGATGCGCGACCAGATGGTCGAGGTCGCGCGCTTCGTACATTTCCAGCGTGCGGCGGTTGACCTGCAGCACGCGGATGCAGGCCGAACAGGCTTGCACGCGCGCCGGGTCGCCCTGCAACCAGGCGCGCAGGTCCACTACACCGGCGGCGCGCCACGTGTCGAACAGGGCGCGCATCTCGCTGTAATCCTCCAGCCACAAGGAAACCGGAGCGAGATCGAAAATCTGGGCGTGGTCGTATTCGGTGGCGACGGCGGTGGAGTTGGAACGAGCGGAAGAGACGGTCATGGTGCGCCACGCGGGAGAGAATGGCGCCAGTGTATTGGATTCCCCGGTGGCTTCCAACCACCGCGGGCACACGTGGCGCAAGCGCCACTCCAGGGTTGCTCGGCGCCGTGCGGCAACCCGGATCGTCGCCAGACGTTACATGCGCCAGGACGGATCGTCGCGCTCCAGCATGCGTTGCCATGCGTCGAGGTGGGCACGCGCATAGCGCGGCGCATCGCGCAAAAAGTCCGCTGCCGTGCGCGCCGCCAGCGCGGCATCGACCTCGGCGAGTGGCTGGCCCATGGAGGCCGCCAGCACCTGGACCTGGGCGGCGCGTTCGAGGTAGTAGAGGTCGTCGAAGGCCTGCGCGATGCTCGGCCCAATCACGAGCGGCCCGTGGCTGCGCAGGAACAGCACGCTGTGCTCTCCCAGTGCGTGCACCATGCGCGCGCCCTCCTCGCCGGCCAAGGCCAGGCCCTGGTAGCCGACCGTCGTGTCGTGGTCGTAGGCGATGCGCCCATGGAAACGCAGGGCGTTCTGATGGCACATCGCCAGCCGGCCGTCATGCAGCGCCGTGATGGCGGTGGCATGCGGCATATGCGTGTGCAGCACGCACACGGCACGCGGGTTGGCGCGGTGGATCTGCGAATGGATATGGAATGCCGTGATCTCGACCTCGCCCGCGCCTTCCAGGACCGTGCCCTGCTCGTCCACCAGCAGCAGATCGCTGGCGCGCATCTCCGCGAAATGGATGCCGAACGGGTTGATCAGGTAGCAATCCGGCCGGCCCGGCACCACCGCGCTGAAATGATTGCAGGTGCCTTCGTGCAGGCCGAGCTGCGCGGCGATACGGAACACGGCGGCCAGATCGCGGCGCGACGCCTGCAGGGCATCGGCGCAGGCATCCTCGGACGCAGGCAGTGGGGCGATGTCGGTCGGGCTCATGCGGTCTCCTGGGTTCATTGCGGGGCGGTCGCCGGCAGTCCGCTGGCCGGTGTGGCGGGTGGCGGAAGCGCGGGCATAGCGGGCATAGCGGGCGGCATGCCCGGCTGCGGCGGTGTTG
>DATLHT010000484.1:0-2966 GCA_035539795.1 Burkholderiaceae bacterium | reverse complement strand
GCTGAAGCACGGGATGGTGATGTACGACGCACTCTACGCCTGGTGCCGCAGCCTCACCGGCGAAACGCACAATTGGCCACCAAAGATGTGACACGGGGGATGCCACCATGCCGTTGACAGTGGCTCGAACCATCCAGATCCCGGACAGTGCCGGTTCATCGTTCGATCACGGCGCTTTCGACCCGACGACCCGGCGGGTGTTTGTGGCGCATACCGGTCGGGATCGCGTCGAGGTGATTGATCACGATCGCGGCTGCCACATTGCGACACTGGAGGGATTTCCACACGCCGCAGGTGTCGTCGCCGACGCCGGTCATGTCCTCGTTACCAACCGCGGATCAGCCAGCCTGGCCTGGCTGGCCGCCGATACGCTCGAGACGAGGGGCGTGTTCGACACAGGTGCGCGGCCGAACGGCGTGGCGCTTGTCGCCGCCCCCAACCTGGCCATCGTCGCTTGCATCGGCGATGAAACCCATCGCGCCGAACTGCAAACCATCGATCTTCAGACCCGACAGCGCTGGGCGATCGGTTTGCCGGGACGACCACGATGGTGCGTGACCGACGCTACTGGCACGCGCGTCTTCCTCGCGGTCCGTGATCCCTCGATGGTGCTGGTTGCCCGGCTGCCTGCTCTCGACGCCGTGCACCACTGGCCACTTCCGGTCACGGGCGCCCACGGCATCGACATCGACCACGTCGGTCGGCGGCTCTACGTCGCTTGCGACGAAGGTGCGCTGGTCGAGATGGATGCGGTGCACGGACAGGTCCTCAATCAATGGCCACTCGCCGGTTCGCCCGATGCCACTTTCTTCAATCCGACGAGCAGCCTCGTGCATGTCGCGATCGAGGAACCTGGATTGATCCAGTTAATCGATCCACGCACCGGCTTCACCACCCGGCTCGGTACCTCCAGAGGCGCCAAGACGACGGCACTCGTTCCACCCGACCGCCTCTATGTGTTTTCGGCAAACCACACTGGCGTTCTCGACCTTTTGGAGGAGCCATGAGCAAGAAGATCGTCACGAGCCCTCGTCGTCACACCTTGGTGATGCTTGGTGGAGCACTGGCCTCCTGCCGGTCGCTGTCGGCCCGTGCGCAGACCGGAATCCACCTCGACTTCGAGAATACGGCTCTCGGTCAGTTGCCACCTGGCATAACGATGGCATTGACCGGCGGCGGTGGTCCCGTGAACTGGATTGTCGTCGAAGACAAGACGGCACCCGCCGGGCCGAAGGTGCTGGCGCAGACCAGTGTCGACCGCACGGATAATCGGTTTCCGTTGGCGATCTTCGACGCCACAGTACCGGCCGATGTCCGCATCAGCGTGCACTTCAAGCCCGTGGCAGGTTCTGTCGATCGCGCCGCAGGCATCGCGCTCCGCCTCGGCGACGCCAACAACTACTATGTCGTGCGTGCCAATGCGCTCGAAGACAATGTGCGGCTTTATCGGGTCGTTGCCGGACACCGCGTCCAGTTCGGTGGCGCCAACACCAAAGTGCCATCGGGCATCTGGCAGGAACTTGCCATCGAAACCCGCAGCTCACGGTTCGACGCCTTCCTGAATGGCAAGAACCTGTTTACGGCATCGGACACGACCTTCACCGCACCGGGGCGCGTTGCCCTATGGACCAAGGCCGACAGCGTCACCTACTTCGACGATCTGCTCGTACGATCTTCAACCTGATCGGTTGATACCCGCGGCCCCACCCTTCTCTTCCGTAGCTGTGGGTCCCGATGCCGCCGCTCCGTGATCTGTCGGCGAGAAACGCTTTTCTCCGAGCTGTGCTAGTAGTGCCGCTGTTCGCTGGTGCTGCGATTGCACAAGCGGCAGCCGGCATATAGTTGCATTGCAGGCGCGATAATATGTAGATAGGTTGGCGTCGCACGCGGGGGAATCATGAAGTTGGGTCGTCTTCTTTTGTCGGCAGTTTTGTGCGTGGCCGCAGTGGCCGCCTGCAGCTACACGATCCGCCCGGTTCAATCGACGGCCCAGATCAAGAAAGCCTATTGGGGTCTGCCGCAGGCTGGCGGCTCGGCGGACGTGACCAGCCTGGTCACCTGCCCGGGCGGTTATCCCTGTGATGTCCCGGCCCAGGGCGCTGTCTTCAATGACACGCGCACCGATCTCAACAAGAAGCTGACCGTGATCTGGACCTGCCAGCCGCAGAACTTCGTGCTGGCCGAGGTCGCGCCGCCCACCTTCAAGGTACACATGGCCTGTGTCGGCGAGCGTCCGGCCCAGCCGCGCCGCATCGACATCATCGACGCGACCTGGGGCGGCCCGGATGGCCGGCAGATCGACGTCACTCAGCTCGTTCGCGATATTTGCAGCGACGGGCCCACCCGCTGTCAGGTGCCGGCCATGGCCTATATCTTCGGCATGCCGGACCGCGGCACCAAGACGCTACGCATCCGTTACACCTGCAACGGTGAGCGTACGCCCGCGCGCATGGCCACGGAGAACAGCGTCGCCGATCTGCGCTGCGAGCGCATCAGCGACATCAGCTACCCGACCTGAGCGCTGCATGAACCGCAGCGCGTTAGCGCGCTGATGCCGGTGCGTTGGGTGGCGGCGCGCTGCGCCGGCATTCACCCAGCAGCATGCCGCCATAGGTGTTCTCGACGGGCGTGATGCCGAGCGCACCGTCGTTGCGGTTGTAGGTCACCACGAACTGCGGGAAGCGCGTCCGTATCGACTGGAAATTGATGGTCGTGCTGGTGCCGTCGATCAGCGCCGCACCGTCCCATAGGGCGGCGGTGTTACGCCGGTCATCGAACATCATCATGAAGGTAGGCGTCTTGCCGCGCCCGTCGTTGAACTTACAGGCCAACCAGCGCGGCTCAGCCAGCGCTGGCGTGGCGATAGTAACCACCATCGCCAACACCAGGCCGAACTTCGCTGTCACTTCGGGGCCATCCGAATGGCGCCGTCGAGACGGATCGTCTCGCCGTTCAGCATGTGGTTC
>DATLHT010000483.1:0-4771 GCA_035539795.1 Burkholderiaceae bacterium | reverse complement strand
ACCCGAGGAGGCGCATGCCGTGCACGTGGAACTGCATGCGCTGGAAGCTGAGGCATGGTTCTTCTACCGCTTCCGTGCGGGCAGCTATACCAGCCGCGTCGGCCGTACGCGTACCGCACCGGCGCCGGACGCCGAGGCGCCGCGCCTGCGTTTCACGGTGGCTTCATGCCAGAACTACGAGCATGGCTACTACGGTGCCTACCAGCACATGCTGGCCGAAGAACCGGATCTCGTGCTGTTCCTCGGCGACTATATCTATGAGACCAGCACGCGGCCGCCGCGCGTGCGCGAACATGTCGGACCGGTCCCGCGCACGCTGGCGGAGTACCGGCAGCGGCATGCACAGTACAAGATGGACCCTGATCTGCAGGCCATGCACGCGGCCGCGCCATGGCTGCTCACCTGGGACGATCACGAAGTCGAGAATGACTACGCCAACGATGCCTCGATCCATGGCACGCCGGTCGACGCTTTCCTGCGGCAGCGGGCTGCCGCCTATCGCGCCTACTACGAGCACATGCCGCTGCCGCGCGCCATGCTGTTCGAGGCGACTGCATTGCGGCTCTACTCGAGCTGGCATTGGGGACGGCTTGCGGACTTCCATCTGCTCGACGACCGGCAATACCGTTCGATGCAAGCGTGTGGTTTCATCCGGGCCGGCGCGCCGGCCGGTGCCGCAGCGGGTTGCCTGCCGCGCGAGGACGAAATGCGCACCATGCTTGGTTCCGCGCAGGAAGCGTGGCTCGATGCCACGCTGGCAGCCGGCGCGGCGCGCTGGAATCTGCTAGCCCAGCAGACGTTGTTCTCGCCGCTGGGCGAAGAGATCAATCATCAGGTGCGCTACAACCTGGATCGCTGGGATGGGTATCCGGCCGCGCGCCAGCGCCTGATCGACACCCTGGTGGCGCGTCATCCCGCCAACCCAGTATTCCTCGGTGGCGATGTGCACAGCTTCATGGTGAGCACCGTGCGCAATCCGGCTGATGCGGAACGCAAACCGGTAGCAACGGAATTCATCACCGGTTCCATCACCTCGCGCGGACCGAGTCAGGCGCGCATGGACGCGGCCGTGCGGCTGCATCCGCATCTGCTGTATGCCCACAGCCGCCGGCATGGCTATCTGCGCATCGACGTCACGCCACAACAGATGCTGGTTGAACTGCGTGGTGTGGATTCCGTCGAGCGCGTAGTGACCGATGTGACGACACTGGCGCGCTTTGCCGTCACGGACGGTAGGATCGGTGCGCGCAACCTGTAGTGCGCCGCAACCGTGCTGGCGGTAACTACCAGCCCCACACGAGACGCTGCGCCACCCAGCCCTGCTGGCCGTTGTGCCGTTTCACCTGGACCCAGCCGCTGCGTTTGCTGACGGTCTTCACCAGTTCGTACTGCTCCAGCTTGCCAACCAGTCGTGCGCTGGTCTGCGGCGCGGCGCGCAGGTTGGCGACCTTGGCGCGCACCACGTGATGCGGCACCTTGCCCGTGAGCGGGCGGTAGATCCAGCCCAGGTCGCCTTCGAAATCACGCACCTTGAGCCAACTGCCCTGGCGCTTGGTCACCGCCAGCGGATAGCCACGGTTCAGCTCCCACAGTTTCTCTGCACGGGTTGTCGGCTGGGCACGCACATTGGCGGTATTGTTGCTGATGCTGACAAACTGCTGGGCATAGGCGGTGCCGGTGGCGGCACACAAAGCGAGCGCAGCCACGGTGGTCGAGATGTAGCGTGAGACGGACATAAGCAAGCGATTCCCCCGGTCTGATTAGAAAAAACACTTGTTCAGACTGCTCTCGTCTTGAAAGTTCCGACGGGAGTGCCTGCCGTGGGCCTACGTCTGGCAGCGCAAGCGCCGCTGTGGAGGTGTATTGAAATGTGGCGAGAAGGCAGCGAGACGTGTGACAGATGCCCCGCGCTGCCACCAATCCCGTTTTGTGGGACGCGGTTACGCGTCAGCCCGCAGGTCCATCAACCCAGCTCGATGCAGTTACGGCCGGCCGCCTTGGCGCGGTACAGCGCCTGGTCGCTGCGCGACAGTGCCAGCTCGGGCGTGCTGTCACTCGCATACATTGCGGCGATACCGATGCTCACAGTGAGCGTGAAGGGCGTCTGACCCTCCGGATGCACGGGGGTGGTATCGAGGCTTTCCTGCAAGCGCCGGGCGAAGGCCGCCGCCGCTGCCGTATCGGCGCCGTGCAGGATGACTGCGAACTCCTCGCCGCCCATGCGCCCCGCGACATCGGTCTGGCGCAGTTGTCGGCGCAGCAATCCGGCGAAGTGCTGTAGCGCCATGTCGCCCGTAGCATGACCCCAGCGATCGTTGATCGACTTGAAGTAGTCGAGATCCAGCATCAGCACTGCCGCGGTGCGTGTGCTGTCGCGCTGCAGGCGCGACAGTTCGGCTGCGAGATCGGTCATGAAGGCATGCCGGTTAGGCAGTTGCGTGAGCGAATCGGTGGTGGCGAGTGCCTGCCACTGTGTTTCGATACGTTTGCGTTCCGTGGCATCGGTGATGAGACCATGCCAGACGGTCGTACCATCTTCGAGCCGCTGCGGCCGGGCCTGGCCATTGCGCCAGCGCAGACCCTGGCGTGGCAGGACCACGCGGTACTCGAGCTGCCATGGCTCCTGTGCCGCTGCCGAGGCTTCGAACGACGACAGGTAAGCCGGCAGGTCGTCCGGGTGAATCCGGGCGTGGATGGCTTCTGGCGCGATCGTGTTGTCTTCGCCAGGCTCCAGTTCGTACATATCGGCGATACCGGCGCTGACATAAGAGTAGTGCACCGTGCCATCGGCCAGCTGCTGCCGCTGAAACATCAGGCCAGGCACTTCGCTGCTGAGATCGTTCAGCAAGTTGGCGCTCTGCTGTAGCCGTTCGGAGATCATTCGCACGGCGGTGATGTCCTGCGTCGTGCCGACCATGCGCAGCGGCTTGCCATCCGGCGCGCGGCTGACGACCTTGCCGCGGCTGGACACCCAGATATAGCTGCCGTCCTTGCAGCGCAGGCGATGTTCGACCTCGTAGCTTTCGGTCTTCTGGTCGAAGTGCGCCTGGATGGTGGCGCGAACATAGTCGAGATCGTCCGGATGCACGCGCAGGTAGCTGTCCATCAGGCGGTTGGTCAGTTCATGCTCGCGATAACCCAGCAAGGCTTTCCAACTGCGCGAATAATGGATTTCGTCCGCTGCCACATTGCGGTCCCAGATGCCGGTGCCACTGCCTTCGATGGCCAGCATCATGCGTCGTTCGTGTTCCAGCAGTGTCGCGTGGCGTGCGGTTATCGCAGTCAAGGCCCGGCCATGCTGCACGGCGATGGCAGCTGTGTCGGCAAGATCCTTGAGGCATGCCCGCTCGGCGCTCGTCAGCACATGTGGCTGACGGGTAAACAGGTAGAAGGCGCCAAGCAGGGAGCCGTCTTCCGCGACCATTGGCGATGCTGCATACATCCGGATATGCGGCGCCTGCGCCACAAGCGGATGGTGGCGCATGCGCGGATCCAGGAGCGTGTCTTCTACGAGTGTCTGCGACCGTTGCAGGGCATGATAAAAAAATGACAGTGTGCGCGGCGTATCCGGAAAATCATGTCCCGTACTTGCCGCGATCCATTGACGGTTACCCTCCAGGAGGAGAACCGCCACGATTTCTGCTTCAGTATGGCGTTCCGCCACCCGTGTCAGTTGCTCCAGCTGGCGTACTGTTGACAGGTTCGCTGGCGTCCGCGGTGCATCCGGCAAGGGTGCGCCGAGGAGAGGGGCGGGAGTGCTGCCGGGTGGATCGATGGACCGATCCTGATCGCTGGCATCGTCTATTTTGGCGAAGGTCGGCATATCTAAGCAGCGTGCAGCCGGGTGCGGTGGGTCTCGAACCGGGTTGTCCTGGCGAGGAAGCCAAGGCAGTACGCCGCCATCTTATCAGAGCGCTTCGGCGGCAGCGAGTTCTGTGGAGCAGGGTGTCGGCAGCCGTCTGCAGCCAAACCGACGGCCGACAGGGCAGGGTGTATGAGAAGGCAGAAAGAAGGGTGACCCTCCGGCGCGCAACGTGGTGTGCCGCGTGCCGGAGCGGTAGTGCTGGGGGTCAGGCCGCCTTGGGATTGGGGCCGTAGGCGTTGGTTTGCGATTCGCTGTCCTGCACCATGAAAAAGATGAGGATCAGCGCGCCGACCAGCGGAATGAACGACAGCAGCAGCCACCAGCCGGAGCGCCCCGTGTCATGCAGGCGCCGCACGCCGACGGCGATCGACGGAATCAACATGGCCAGCGAAAAAATGCCCGACAGCAGACCCCAGTCCTTGGTCTCGCCCGCCGTCCCCGTGGCACTGTCGATGCCCCACAGCACAAAAAAGATCAGCATGTAGAACAGCACGAAATACCAGTACTCCTTGCGGCGCGCGCGGCCGCTGAAGGTGGCGTAGTTGCGTAAGGCTTGCAGAAACCATGACATGACGCACTCCCGAGGGTGAAGACTCCATTGGCAGAAAGTAACTGGCTCGTTACGTGTACAGCACACCGATTCTGCGACGCCATGCGGCCAAGTGCAATCATCCGGAAGTGGCAGGAAAGTCCACATTGCGGATGCACGCGCTACTGCTTCGTACCTGCACGCGTGTGGGCCGGTTGGCGTGCGGCCGCCTGCGGTGCGCGATCCGTCGAGTGCCGGCTCAGGCTGCCCAGCCCAGCAACCGGGGCAGGGCCGAGGCCAGCATCATCATTCCGGAAGCCGTGAGCAGGCCGAGCACAATCTTGCGGAACGCCACCTCGCTGATACCGGTATAGAGC
>DATLHT010000482.1:0-5989 GCA_035539795.1 Burkholderiaceae bacterium | reverse complement strand
GATCAGGTCGAGGAAGCGCTGGAATATATCGCCCGGCAAGTGGCGAGCGCCAAGGCTGCCGCCTGACGCGCGATTCCTGTCGTCAGCATTCGAGGCACATCAGACCGCCACCCTCCGGGGTGGCGGTTTTGTTTTTGGGCATCCCCCCATGTACAGGCGAAAAAAAACCGCTCTTGAGAGCGGTTTTTTACAGCAGCGGTTTTCATGGCGGCGGGCAGATCGCCCGCAAGCGCATCAATCGTCCAGCAGCGACAGATCGCGTACCGCGCCCTTGTCGGCCGACATGACCAGCTTGGCATACGCCTTGAGCGCTGCCGACACCTTGCGCGGACGCGGCTTGGCAGGCTTCCAGCCCTTGGCATTCTGCTCTTCGCGACGCTTGGCCAGCTCTTCGTCGCTGACCAGCACGTTGATCGAGCGATTCGGAATGTCGATGCGGATCCGGTCGCCATTGCGCACCAGGCCAATCGCGCCGCCAGCTGCCGCCTCAGGCGAGCAGTGGCCGATGGACAGGCCGGACGTACCACCGGAGAAGCGGCCGTCGGTCAGCAGCGCACAGGCCTTGCCCAGCCCCTTCGACTTGATATAGCTCGTCGGGTAGAGCATTTCCTGCATGCCGGGTCCACCCTTGGGACCTTCGTAGCGCACCACGACCACATCGCCCGCCTTGACCTTGTCGGCCAGGATGTTTTCCACGGCTTCGTCCTGCGACTCGACCACATGCGCCGGGCCTTCGAACACAAGGATGGAATCGTCCACGCCCGCCGTCTTCACCACGCAACCATCCTTGGCGATATTGCCCGTCAGCACCGCAAGGCCACCTTCCTTGCTGAAGGCATGGTCGTACGAGCGGATGCAGCCTTCAGCCCGGTCGGCATCGAGGCTCGGCCAGCGCGTGTTCTGGCTGAAAGCCACTTGCGACGGCACGCCGGCCGGACCGGCCATGTAGAAGGTCTTGACGGCCTCATCGCTGGTGCGGGTGATGTCCCACTGGTTGAGTGCATCGCCCAACGTCCTGGCATGTACGGTCGGCACATCGGTGTGCAGCTTGCCCGCGCGCTCGAGTTCGCCGAGGATCGCCATGATGCCGCCTGCGCGGTGCACGTCTTCGATGTGATACTTGTTGGTGTTCGGCGCGACCTTGCACAGCTGCGGCACGGTCCGCGAGAGGCGGTCGATATCGGTCATCGAGAAATCGATCTCCGCTTCCTGCGCGATTGCCAGCAGGTGCAGGATGGTATTGGTGGAACCGCCCATGGCGATATCCAGCGTCATGGCGTTCTCGAAGGCCTTGAAACCGACTGAGCGCGGCAGCACCGAGGCATCTTCCTGCTCGTAATACTGGCGCGCCAGTTCCACGATACGGCTGCCCGCGCGCTTGAACAGTTGCTCGCGATCGGCATGCGTGGCGACCACCGTGCCATTGCCCGGCAACGACAGACCCAGCGCCTCGGTGAGGCAGTTCATCGAGTTGGCGGTGAACATGCCCGAGCACGAACCGCAAGTCGGGCAGGCGGAACGTTCCACCTCCGCCAGTTCGGCATCGTCCACCTTGCTGTCGGCTGCCATCACCATGGCGTCGATCAGGTCGAGCTTCTTGATCTGGATGGTCTGCTCGCCGTTCGCGCCCGGCACTGCGAGGCGCACCTTGCCCGCTTCCATCGGGCCGCCCGAAACGAAGATGACCGGAATGTTCAGCCGCATGGCGGCCATGAGCATGCCCGGGGTGATCTTGTCGCAGTTGGAGATGCACACCATCGCATCAGCGCAGTGCGCGTTGACCATGTACTCCACGGAGTCCGCAATGATGTCGCGGCTCGGCAGCGAGTACAGCATGCCATCGTGGCCCATGGCGATGCCATCGTCCACCGCAATCGTGTTGAATTCCTTGGCCACACCGCCGGCTGCCTCGATCTCGCGGGCGACCAACTGGCCCAGGTCCTTCAGGTGCACGTGCCCCGGCACGAACTGGGTAAACGAATTGACCACCGCGATGATGGGCTTGGAAAAATCTTCGTCCTTCATGCCGGTGGCGCGCCACAAGGAACGCGCACCCGCCATGTTGCGGCCGGCCGTGGAGGTTTTGGAACGATATGCGGGCATGGTGTTTATCGAAAAATTCGCTGACAGAAAAGCGGGCCATGGAACGGCAGACCCCTCGCGCGCCCGTGCGGACAACCTCTTGAGTGGCACGCCGGGGCAAACCCGGCAATTATCCCACAGCCCCAGCCTGGATGGGGCCTGCGCGCAGCCTGCTGCTCAGGTCCACTTCCGCGGTTCGCTCGTCCTGCCTGCTTCTGGGCCCCGTTGACCCGGCACGTGGAGGCCGACCACGCTCATCCAGGCGTGCCCGACATCACAGCCCTGCGCGGCGCCCAGTCCTCATGGGAAACACCTGCTGCGCCAGCCGGATGAAGGCCAGCGTCGCCGGGGAGGCTTGCCGTCCGTCCGGCACGGCCAGCGCTACCTGGCGTGGCATGCGTGGCCGTAATGGCCGGGTGACATAGCCCGGCGCCGGCCCTGCTGGCCCCAGCGGCAGGGAGCCTTCGGCCACGATGCTCACTGCATCACCGCGCGCCACGATGGCCAGGGTACTGATCAGCTGCGCCACGCGGTAACGAATACGTGGCTGCAGGCGCGCGCCGTGGAACAGGCGTGTCACCAGTTCGGCGGAACCTGCTTCCGTCAACACGAACGGACCGGCGCACAATTCTGCCAATGTCACCGCCTTGCGCGCCGCCAGCGCATGGTTCGACGGCAGAAGGGCCACCAGTTGATCCTCGAACAGGGGATAGGTCTCGAAACGCTCGTCCGGCAGTGTGACGAAGCCGACATCGACGCGCCGGTCCGTCAGCCACTGCACCACCTGCCGGTCCGGTCCCTCGTCGATGTGCACCTCGATGCCCGGATAGGCCTGCCGGTACTTCGCGAGAATCGCCGGGAGCAGCAACAGCGAGGCCGTCGGCCCGAATGACCCGATGCGCAGCGTGCCGCGTTTCATGCCGCGTGCATCGGCGGCCTCCTGCCGCATGGTCTCGGCCAGCCCGAGCATGGCCTGCGCGCGGCCCAGCAGCTGCGCACCGATATCAGTCAGTTCGACCTGAGCCTGCCGGCGCTGCAGCAATTCCACACCCAACGCCTGCTCAAGCGCCGCAATCGCATGCGATACCGCAGACTGCGAAATCCCCAGTTGCAACGCCGCCGCTGTGAAGCCACGCCGCTCCGCCACAACCGTGAAGATTTCCAGCTGGGTCAACGTCATGCTCTGCCTCATATGAGTAAATGCTCATTTCACTATGACAGCATATGTCGATCATTATATGAGCGTACGCTAACCGTTTCCGTGCACATGACTGCCCCGACCCTCCCGACCATCGAGCGCCCTGCAACGTTCAACGTGTATCTCAAGCTTTCGCTGGTGGCCATCACCTGGGGTGGAACCTTCGTGGCAGGACGCTACCTGGCCGGGCACCTGAATCCCATGGTCTCCGCCAGCCTGCGCTTCATGCTGGCGTCGGCCGCACTCACCATCTTCCTGCTGCTCTCGGGACGCGGCTTTGTGCGCCTGAGTGCCATACAGCTGGCGCGGGTCGTGTTTCTCGGCTTCTGCGGCATCTTTGCGTACAGTGTGTTCTTCTTCCGGGGGCTGCAGGAGGTGAGCGCCGCGCGGGCCTCGCTGATTGTCGCGCTCAACCCGGCCGCGATGGCCGTGGTCTCCTACCTGTTCTACCGCGAACGGCTCTCGCTCCTGAAATCGGTGGGGATTGCCCTGTGCTTTGCAGGTGTGGCACTGGTGGTGAGTGGCGGCGATCCCAATACCCTGCTCGCCAGCCCGACTGCCGCGCGCAGTTGGACTGGCGAATTGCTGATCTTCGGTTGCGTCCTAAGCTGGACGGCCTACAGCGTGTTCTGCAAGGGCATCGTGCAGCAGGTCGGGCCGCTGCATACCGTGGCGTACTCGGTCTATGCCGGCACCCTCATGCTAACCGCCTTTACCGCGCTGTCCGGCGGGTTCAACCTGCACGACATCCGTGCCCTGCCCCTGCCCGGCTGGCTCGGCCTGGCCTACCTTGGCCTGCTCGGCTCAGCCATCACTTACATCTGGTACTACGACGCGATCCAGCAGATCGGCGCCACGCGCTCCGGCGTGTTCATTGCGCTCAATCCATTTGCCGCCGTCCTGCTGGGCGCATTGCTGCTCGGCGAAACGCTCACCGTTTCCACCTTGCTTGGCGGTACGGTGATCGTCGCCGGCATCATCGCGTGCAACCGGCCGCCAGCCTCTACTTGTCGCGCGTCAGCGGGCAAGTGCTAAGGCCAAGCAGCGGATACAGCGGACAGAAGCGGAACAACCCCGTCAGCAACGGAATCACGCCAAGCCACCCCCACCAGCCAACCGTCCCGGTTGCGGCCAACCCGATCAGGACCACGCCCACGGCGATCCGCAGCACACGGTCTACACCACCCACATTGGTTTTCATCGCGCTTCCCCTTTGACATCACACACCACTGACCTGGCAATCTGCCTGGTCTCATGGACAGAAAATCGCCTTGAGCGTGGCGATCAGCCGCGCCACATCCGGATTCTCGATCCGGTAGTAAAGCGTCTGCGCCTCGCGGCGGTAACTCACCAATCCGTCCTCGCGCATTTTCGCCAAGTGCTGCGACAGCGCCGACTGGCTCAACGGGACATGCTCCAGCAAGCCGCCCACCGCCATCTCACCGTGTTCGATCAACAGGCACAACACAAGTAAGCGGTGCGGGTTGCCCAGCGCACGCAACATGCCAGCCGCCTCGGCAGCCTGCGCCTGCAGAAAAATCGGATCCTGTTTGCTCACTGCACCTGGGCCGATTGGCTTCATATTTAAGTATTTTCTAATTTAGTAAACTCTAATGAATAGAGCAAGTGTTTCTCCGTGTGAGCCACG
This sequence comes from Burkholderiaceae bacterium, assembly GCA_035539795.1. Classification (GTDB taxonomy): domain Bacteria; phylum Pseudomonadota; class Gammaproteobacteria; order Burkholderiales; family Burkholderiaceae; genus Imbroritus. The sequence continues at coordinate 1,061 of DATLHT010000482.1, read as the reverse complement.
AGTGTGCCTTCATCGGGATTTTTTGAGCCCGGCGGTCACACTGGCACAGCCCCTGCAATGACACGTTGCACTGTGGTGAAAACCGTATCTTCCGTTCGCCGCGGCGAGCACCATTCACCACTATCCCAGCTGAAGAACGCCATTTGAGGCGGCTTCTGCACAAGGCATGGCGCAAAATAAGGGTTTACCCGAAACCCACTCGCCTACAACGAACTTTGGGCGTATCGTCGTATCTGACAAATGTGTTTCGTCTTGTTAACTAACAGAGGGAGGTCGTCGAAGTCTTATGGCTCGTCAGCTGATTTCTGCCATGCGGCAGTACGCCAGTTTCAAGGGCGTCAAGCATTATGTCGTACAAGGAGTTGAAGCACTCGGCGTGCTGTTGAAAGCCACCCCCGGCGCCGCGGCGCGGGCAATTTCTGCGATCGTCGCAGAGACCGAACATGGCGTGCAGGTCTGGGTCTCGTACCTGGGAAAACCGTTCGATCCGCATACCAACTACTTTCTGCAACCCAAACCGATTCCCATCAGGCAACGTCGGCGCGGTCCGCCGGAGCGCCTGCAATAAGGCAATCGCCGCAACAGCTGCAGCCTCGGCACATCATTCACAAAAAGACAGGGTCATCATGCGATGGCCCTTTTTCATTGGAGCGGGAACCCGCCCCTACCGCCTCGCCGTACCAAGCCGCCGCGCCAGATCGGATACCGGATTGCAGCGCGGATTGAAAAAAGCGGCGCTCTCCGCATGGAGAACACCGCTTTCATCCAGCAAAGCCGCGGCTCGTGCGGCCATGCGATTCCTCAGGGAAGCACGCGGACCTGATCGACATCGAACTCAACCGACCTGAAGCCACGGTCCAGTTCGCCAACCAGTTCCACCTTCATCTTGTCGTCGATCGGCCGGTCCGCGGGAAAGCGCTTGGCGTCGATCTCCACGCGGATACGACCGGTACCGTCGTCGAAGGTATAGTGCTCGCCCCCGTCATGCGACACGATGCGGCCGCGCAGAATGGCGTTCTGGTCGTCCTTGCCGTCGGCCAGCAGCGCTTTCACAGTAGTAG
>DATLHT010000481.1:0-7224 GCA_035539795.1 Burkholderiaceae bacterium | reverse complement strand
AGCCAATCCTGAAAGGGGAAATACCATGAAGAAGAACGCCCAGGGCTTCACCCTGATCGAACTGATGATCGTCGTCGCCATCATCGCCATCCTGGCCGCCATCGCGCTGCCGGCCTACAACAACTACCGCATCCGTTCGGCCGAGAACGCCTGTCTGGCCGAAGGCAAGGCCTACGCGAACTCCTGGCTGTCCGCTTCGGTGTCCGACATGACCATTCCGGCGTGGAATGCCTCGGCCTGCTCCGCTCCGGCCAGCTCCGGCACCGGCGTGGTTCCCACCACGTTCACCCCCAAGGCTCCGGGTACGGAGGCCGTCAACTGCGACACCGATACGGCCACCTGCTCGATCAGCCGCTAATCCGGCCCGCGCAGTCCGTAACAGCTTTGTACGAAGGCCCCTCGCAAGAGGGGCCTTTTTTATTTGCGTGCGTAACTAAAGACGCTATTGCACCCGTCGACCGGACTCGAGCGAACTGCGATGGCAGGCACAGTTTCATCCATTGTTGCGCGCAGGTCTCGCCTTATGGCGCGGGAATTGCTTAACGAAGCCTTGGGGGCACTTCATGCCCGGGGACACCACCATGCGCGCTACCGCACGAGGCTTCACGCTCATCGAACTGATGATCGTGGTCGCCATCATCGCCATCCTGGCCGCCATCGCGCTGCCGGCCTACAACAACTACCGCATCCGGTCAGCCGAGACCGCATGTCTGGCCGAGACGAAAAACTACGCCAGCATGGCTCTCGCCGCAGCCTACAACGAGATGTCACCTACAAGCCCGGTCATTGGGGCATGTAGCGCCATCGACACGTTCTCCAACATCAGCACTCCCATCACCGGCACCCCGCAGCTGCCGGGAAATCGCGCAACGACCTGCGACATGAACACCGGCAGTTGCTCGCTGAACTGACACCCTGAAGTCGACGGACGATGCCGAATGCCGCAACCCGGCGCAGAGGGTTGCGGCACAAGCGATCAGCCATCGCTCACGCCGACGTGGGACATGGCTCGGTCACTGCTGTCATCGCCCATAATCGCGACTCCACCACATGAATACGCACCTGCGCATGCCTGCTGCCGCCCGCCAGTTCCTGCTTGCCAGCCTTTTCGTCGCCTTGATCGCGGGATTGCTGTTCACACCCGGCCTGCCGGGTGAGTTCATTTTCGACGACATCCCGAACATCACCACCAATCAGGCCATCCACCTGACTCAACTGAACGTGGATGCCCTGGCCAAGATCTTGACCGGGCTGCAGCTGTCCGGCACTACGCGGTCGCTGCCGACGCTGAGCTTTGCTCTGGATTACTGGCGTGCAGGGGGCGACGATCCCGGCACGTTCAAAACCACCAACATCATCCTGCATGCCATCACCGCCTGCGTGCTGGCATGGTTCTTCCGCAGCCTGCTGATCTTCGCAGGCGTGACTGCCGAAAGAACCCGATGGATGGCGCCCCTACTGGCGCTGGCGTGGGCCGCGCACCCTTTGCAGGTGTCTTCGGTCCTCTATGTTGTGCAGCGCATCCAGACCATGGGCACGCTGTTCCTGATACTTGCCATGTGGACCTACCTGCGAGCCAGGCAAGCACAGATTGAAGGCCAATCTGGCCGGACAGCGATGTTGCTGACACTGTTGCTGTGGGTGATAGCCATGGGGTGCAAGGAGGACTCCGCGCTACTGCCTGCATACACCCTTGCGCTGGAGTTGACCGTACTACGCTTTCGCGCGGCAGATTTGCGATTTGCCAAGCTCCTCCGCCTGGGCTATCTGTCGGCGACACTGGTCGGCGCGGCCCTATATCTGCTGGTGATCGTCCCCCATTTCTGGCAAGGCCAGGCTTACGACGGCCGGGACTACTCGGTCCTTGAGCGCTTGCTGACGCAAGGACGGGTCCTCTGCCTCTACATGTGGCAGATCCTGGTGCCCATCCCTAGCCACATGCCGTTCTATTACGACTGGCTGCCGCCCTCCCGTAGCCCATGGCAGCCTTGGACGACACTACCGGCCATAGTCCTGATACTGGCGCTTCTGGCTGCCGCTTGGCGCCTGCGCACGCGCAGGCCCTTGTTTGCGCTGGGCGTTTTCCTGTATTTCAGCGCGCACTTCATCACCAGCAACGTCATCGGGCTTGAGCTGGCTTTCGAGCACCGAAACCATTTCGCGCTGATCGGTGCCGTACTAGCCGTGGGCAGCCTGCTTGCCCATGCCGCGCAGCGGCTGCAAATCCGCCCATCCAGCCAGGCGATCGCGTGCGCAGTCGCGGTTGCCGCGTTATGTGGCGCAACAGCGTTGCGCGCCCATACATGGAGAAGCACGCAGGAAATTGCCCGGGTCGCCACCATGGAGACCCCAGGCTCTGGTCGCGCCTGGACCCAACTGTGTGCCAGCTACTTCCGGCAGGGCGGCGGCGCCGTTCCCGACAATCCGCGCCTGGACCAAGCCATCGAGACATGCAGTCAAGGGGCTGCTTCCGCCCCTCAAACACTCAACAGCCTGACGCTCCTTACGGTCCTCAAGACCCTTCGCGGCACCATCACGGGACAGGATTGGGACAATCTCCAGCGAAGGCTGGAAACCGTCCCCATGACGCGCGACAACGCACGGATATTCCTGATCCTGACCTACCACTCACGCAATGGCGTGAAACTCGATACTCAAGAGATGCTTGAAACATTCTCCGGCCTTGCACGCCGTGACGCGCTCAACGCACTCAGTTCCGCTGCCATCGGTTACTTCGTCATGGAAGATCTGTCGGAGCCGGACCTGGCGCTTCCGTACTTCATCGACGCCATCGAGGCCAATCCCCCCAACGATCCATTTCCGATGCAATTGGGCGCGGAACTGAGGGCCAAGGGTAGGCCTGATCTGGCACGGAAGATCGAGCAGCTTGGCGTCAGCAGGAGCCAAACCCACTCTGCCCCCAGCCGTTGAGCCGCGGCCGTACGGCGGCGACCTTCCAGCGCAGCGGGATTCCCCGCAGACTAGCGAGCACAAGTCCGCCAGATCAACACGAAACCATGGCCCGCATCCTCGTTGACGTCTGCCACCCTGCGCACGCGCATTTTTTCCGTGTCCCGATCCGCCTGTGGACGGAACAGGGCCACCATGTCTCGGTCACGTCGCGCAACAAGGATGTTGCCATCGAAATCCTGGACTCATTGGGCATCCCGCACAGGTCGCTTGGCGAGGCCGCGGGCACGCCGCTGGGACTCGCCGTCGAACTCGTACGCCGCAACCTGCTGTTGACGCAGCACATCCGCAGGACCAAGGCGGACATTGCGGTGGCTCTGGGCGGCACGTTCGCCGCCCAATCCGCCTTCGTCTCGCGCATACCGAGTGTCGTCTTCTACGACACGGAAATGGCGAGCATGCAGAACCGGATAACCTATCCGCTGGCCACCCGTGTCGTCGTGCCGAACTGCTACGACGGATGGACACCGCATGGGAAGACCATCCGCTATCCCGGCTACCATGAGCTGAGCTATCTCGATCCACGCTGGTTCGCCCCAGATCGTGCGATCGCGCTGCAAGCTGGCCTGGATGAGCATCGCCCCACCTACCTTGTCCGCCTGGTCTCCTGGACAGCCAATCATGATATCGGCGACCGCGGCCTGAGCCCTGCCCTGATGGAAGCCGCCATTGAAAGACTCTCCACGCATGGCAAGGTGATCGTGTCATCGGAGGCCGCGTTGCCCGCCCACCTTCAACCGTTCCTCTATCGCGGCCCTGCGCTCCATATGCATCACCTGATGGCGTTCTGCAGGGGATATTTCGGCGAAAGCGCGACGATGGCATCCGAATGCGCGGTGTTGGGCGTGCCGGCGGTCTACATGGCCAACAGTCGACGGGGCTATACGGACGAACAGCAATCAAAATACGGCCTCGTCAGAAACGTCCACTCCCTCGATGCCGGATCGCTGCAGGACAGCCTCACGTGGTTGCTCGACAAGCGCCTGGAAGCGTGCGGGGAAGCCAGAGACAGGATGCTGCAGGACTGCGAGAATGTCGCAGAGTTCGTCGTCAAGCAGGTCCTGACCACCCTGCACCACTGATCAACGCCAACTTTTCGAGGGGTCTCGCGGCCGATGTCGATCCATCTGGACGAATCATTGCGAATGAAGCGCATGGCCAGGCTTGCGAGAGATTGCCGGTCCGTCCTGGACATCGGCTGGGCGCAATCCCCGAATCCTTTCCTCGGTAACGAAAATGTGGTCGGTTTCGACCTCAACCAGCGTGCGCTGCCTGGCAACTACCACGAGAGCGTCGCAGGCGATGCCGGAGAAATGACGCGCATCTTCGCCGGCAGGACATTCGATGCGATCGTCGCCGGCGAAATCCTCGAACACGTCGAGCAGCCCCATGCGTTCCTGCGTGACTGCCGATCGCTCCTCGGCACCAACGGCCGCATCATTCTCTCGACGCCCAATCCCAACTCTCCGATCGAGCGCCTACTGACCATCACGCTCAGTCGGAAGTACTTCTATACCACCGAGCACCTTTGCCTGTACCCGCAGCGCTGGCTAATCCGGATGATGGAAAACAGCGGATTCTGCGCCGTCGAACTGCATTCCGGCGGCTTTCCGATGCCTCCGCTCGGACTGATTCCCTTTCCCCGCCCCTGGTGCCACCAGACCATCGCGATGGCCATCAAAGATACCCAGCGATGAAGCTTGAGTTCGGCAAGCTGAAGCCATTGCTGTGGGTGGCAGTGATTGCGTTCATTGCGGGATACCTGGTCCGCAACGGCCGCGAAATCCTGTCCTACGGCTACCAGTTCGACTGGCCGTTCATCCCGATGTCGCTGGCCTTCGTCCTGCTCGCGTACCTGTTGAATATCGCCATCTGGATCGGCATCGCATCCCACTACGGCGCACATGCCAGTTGGCTTTCGCACGCAAGGATCTGGTCGGTGTCCCGGCTCGGACGCTACGTTCCCGGGAAGGTAGCCACCATCTACCTGCGCGTCGATGGCTATGAGTCAGGGCATCGTGGCAAGGCGGGCGTTGCGCTGTATATCGAGACCGCGTCTTCGCTGATCTCCGTCTGCGCCTTCATCCTGGTGTTCTCGGCACTTGGCTTTGTCGAACTGCAGCCGCTCCACATCGCTTTGATCGCTGTTGCGCTCGGTGGCCTTCTGCTCCTTTCGTCAGGTCCGTTCCTGCGGAAGTTCTTCGGGCACTTCAAGTCGCTGCAGTCCCTCTCCCCACCGAGGACCCGTGCTGACGGAATGCTTCTGGCAAAAGCGGTCGGGCTCCAGACGATCGTCATGACATTGCATGGCGTGAGCCTTTTTCTGGCCATTCTCGCCTTCACTGCGATCAGTCCCGTGCTGGTGATCGAGATCACCGTGTTCTATTACTTCGCGGGCCTGATGGGCATGCTCGCGCTTTTCGCGCCCGCGGGCATCGGCGTCCGCGAGGCCGTGCTGGTCGGACTACTGCAAACGCTGATTCCCTTGCCGATCGCAGTAGTAGCGGTTGCGCTGACAAGGCTGCTGACTGTCGTCGCGGAGCTCGCGTTGAGCGGCATATTCGTCCTGCTATCGCCCGCCCGGCTTGCTTCACCCGATAAAGAGTGAAACAAACCCATGTCACGCATCCCGCTTGTAGGTCAGTGACGTGATCTGTTCGGAGATCAGTCCGATAAGGAAGATGATGACCGCAGCACTGAACAGCAGAACGCTCATGTTGGTGAAGCGGCCCTGTGTCGCGAAGGTGTATCCGTAGTAGCCGAGGCCCACGAGGAAGAATGCCAGCGCGGTGGGGGCGAACAGCTTGAGCGGCGAGTACAGCGTGGCGATCTTGAAGATGATCAGCAGAAAGCGGATGCCGTCGCGTATGGGGCGGATATGGCTCTTGCCCACGCGCTTGGCCACGGGAATCGGCACATATGCCACGGGATAGGCACTGCGGAAGAATGCCATCGTGCTGGTGGTCGGATAGCTGAAACCGTTGGGCAGCAAGTGGATGAACTCGCGGAACCTTTCGGCGCGTACGACGCGGAATCCCGAGGTGAGGTCTTTGACATCAAAGCCGGTCATCCGGCTGGCGAGCCAGTTGTAGAAGGCATTCGCCGCTCCCCGGTGGACGCCGGCCTGGCCCGACCAGTCTCGCGCGCCGACCACCATGTCGTAGCCCTCGGCCAGCTTCGCCAGCAGCGTCTCGATGGACGCGGGGTCATGCTGTCCATCCGCGTCCATGAACACCAGCACCTCGCCTTCAGCCGCTCTGGTGCCCCGCTTGATCGCGGCGCCATTACCCATCGAGTACGGGGAGGACAACACCTTGGCGCCGAGTGAGGCGGCGACCCCCGCGGTGTCGTCGGTCGACCCATCGTCCACCACGATAAGCTCCGCATCTGGCATGAGCGCCCGCAAGGACGGCAAGGTGCGGCGCAGCCCCTCGGCCTCGTTCTTGGCAGGCAGGATGACGGATATGGTCATTAAGTTCCCCTTTTCGATAGGTTAGCCGGAGCCCCGACGACAGGGAACCCGCCGTGAAAAGCGAATCACGGCTAGCGCCTGCCCGATATACCCGCAAGGAGCCGCGACGCCCCTCATCGCCCAATGCAGCGGAAGCGGGGTTCTGGCCATGCCCGTCACACTTCCAGCCGCCTGGCACGGCGAATCACCCTGTTTGCGATTAAAGTTGGCGCGTTACTTGCTTGTCCCCATGTCCAGAGAACCCCAGTCACAGGTGGTCCGCATGCGTCGCGATGCACGAGGCTTCACATTGATCGAGCTCATGGTCGTCGTCGCGATCATCGGCATCCTGTCCGCCATCGCACTGCCGGCCTACAACGGGCACCGGACGCGTAGTGCAGAGGGCGCCTGCCTGGCCGAGATGAGGGCCTACGCCGGCATCTCGCTGGCGGTCATCCGAAACGGAGACACGCCGGAAGCCGCACCCCGGCAGGCTTGCCGTAACGCGGACGACGCAACGGCGGTCGGCGCAAACATCACCGGGACGCCGCAGCAGCCTGGCAACCGTCAGGCCCTGTGCAATATGAATACCGGCGATTGCCAGCTCGAGTGATCCTCGCAGGGCCTCACGGCCCTGCGGCCTTGCCTTGATGTCCCGCAGCTACCCACTGGCGTAGGCTTTCAGGCCAGCAACCCCGACGCCGCCACAGGAAACACGCCATGAACGCAGTCGCTACGCCCAACCTCGTCGGCATTACCGGCATCGCTCGCCGGCTGGTGCAGGACGGCGCCCTGGACGAGTC
>DATLHT010000480.1:0-6454 GCA_035539795.1 Burkholderiaceae bacterium | reverse complement strand
CGCAGGAGCAGGGCAAGCCGCTGGTCGAGGCCAAGGGCGAGACGCTCGCCGCGGCCGACATCATCGAGTGGTTCGCCGACGAGGGCCGGCGTGTTTACGGCCGCGTCGTGCCGCCGCGCAACATGGCGGTGCAGAACCTGGTGCTGAAGGAGCCGGTCGGGCCGGTGGCGGCGTTCACGCCGTGGAACTTCCCGATCAACCAGGTGGTGCGCAAGGTCGGCGCCGGCCTCGCCGCCGGCTGCTCGATGCTGGTCAAGGCGCCGGAAGAGACGCCCGCCGCGCCGGCGGCGCTGATCAAGGCGTTCGCCGACGCGGGCCTGCCGCCCGGCGTGCTCGGCCTGGTGTACGGCAACCCGGCCGAGATCTCCAGCTACCTGATCCCGCACCCCGTCATCCGCAAGATCACCTTCACCGGCTCCACCCCGGTGGGCAAGCAGCTGGCCGCGCTGGCCGGGCAGCAAATGAAGCGTGTGACGATGGAGCTGGGCGGGCATGCGCCGGTCATCGTGGCGGAAGATGCCGATATCGAGTTGGCCGTGAAGGCCAGCGGCGCAGCCAAGTTCCGCAATGCGGGGCAGGTGTGCATTTCGCCCACGCGTTTCCTCGTGCATGAAAGCATCCGCCGCGATTTCGAGCAGGCGCTGGTGAAGCATGCCGAAAGCCTGAAGGTCGGCGATGGTCTGGCAGAGGGCACGCAGATGGGTCCGCTGGCCAATACACGCCGCATCACCGCGATGGAAGCCATGACCGCCGATGCTATCCAGCAGGGCGCCAAAGTGCTGGCCGGCGGCGAACGCATGTCGGGCGACGGCAATTTCTGGCAGCCGACAGTGCTAACCGATGTTTCCCCGCAGGCGCGCATCTTCAACGACGAGCCGTTCGGCCCGGTGGCGGCCGTGCGCGGCTTCAGCAAGCTGGAAGACGCCATCGCCGAGGCCAATCGCCTGCCGTACGGTCTGGCGGGCTACGCCTTCACGCGTTCGCTGAAGAATGCCGATCTGTTGAGCCGTCGGGTCGAGGTCGGCATGCTGTGGGTCAATATGCCGGCCATGCCGATGGTCGAACTGCCGTTCGGCGGCGTCAAGGATTCAGGCTACGGCTCGGAAGGCGGGCCGGAGGCGGTGGAGGCCTATCTGAATGTGCGCACTGTGTCGGTCATGAATGCCTGAACAGTCGTTTCCTGCGTCCGCTTGATCGAGAGGACGCAGGCGTGCGTGCAGCGCGAATGCGGCATGCCCGTTCTGCGTGGCGCTGGACCTCAGCCGTCGAGATCCGCTGGCGTATCGACGTCGCGCAACACGCCGGGATCGTCCACTTCCATCCACGTCACCGCATGCTGTTGCAGGAGCGTGCGGGCCCCTTCGTCGCCTGTCAGTGCGCGCAGGGCGGGACCATGGCTGGCGGCGAAGGCGACCGGATGGCCGCGTTGTTGCCGATAGCGCGGCACCACGATGCGGCCCGCCTGCTCGGGCGTGCCGGTGCCGCAGGCCAGCGAGGTGGTAATCGCCTGGATCGTCTCGGGCCGGATCCACGGCATGTCGGCCAGCCCTACCACCCAGCCGGACGCCGGCAGCGGCGTCGCCGCGATGCCGCCCGCCAGCGCGTGGCCCATGCCGTCGCGCGCCTCGGGCACCGCGACCACGGTACAGCCTGCGGCGCGTAATACTTCGGCCAGCGCATCGTCGTCGGTCCGGACGATGGCATAGGTTTCCGGCAACGACGCCAGCATGGCACGCGCGCTGTGCCAGGCCACCGGCTGGCCATCGGGTAGCCGCGCGAGCAGTTTGCTGTCGCGGCCTGTGGGATCGAAGCGGCGGCCGAAGCCGGCCGCCAGCAGGATGCCGGTCACGGGGAACGTCATGATACGGGTCCGGGTCTGGAGTCAATGAAGCGGTGCAGCCGGGCTGCGCCGCACCAGCCAGCAGTATCGCAGCGAAACCGGTAATCGGCAGCGCCCGGCTTTGCGGCGTTGGCCCTGCAGTGATGGATTGGACCGGTTACGACAGCGGCTCCGCGGCCGCCATCCGTCCCCGCTCAGCCCCGGCTCAATCCTCGATCCGGAAGCCGACCTTCACCACCACCTGGAAATGGGCGATTCTGCCATCCTTGAGATGGCCGCGTGTCTGAATCACCTCGAACCAGTCCATGTGTTCCACGCTCTGCGAGGCCTTGGCGAGCGCGTTGCGAATGGCGTCGTCGCTGCTGTCCGGGGACGAACCGACGAGTTCGATCAGCTTGTAGGTGTGGGTACTCATGACGGTCTCCTGATAACGCCCCAAAAAAATGCGAGGGGCAGCCCGCGCGGCGCGCGGAGTCTTCTGGACGGACACACGGTCGGCGGCGAGGTTCCTACGGCTGAGCCACTGGCTGGGTGATATGGGGTGTGCACTCGTGCACGGCGTCGTACACCACGCGGTAGCGTACGTTGCCGTGGGCGTGGCTGTGACATTCGCCCAGCAGGTCGGGCATGGCCTGTCCGATGGCGGCGATCAGCGCCTCGAAACTGTCGGCCTCCGCCGTCAATCCTGGCACGTCGCTGGCGACGACACTCCAGATACCGGTATTCGTGCAGCGTTCGACATTGACCTGGTAGGGACGCATGCTCGACTCCTCTGAATGCTGTTTCGGATGGGTACGGGCTGGCTCCATCTTATGCCTTTGCGGCGGGTTTGGGCATTGGGGGCAGCGGTCAACATTAAATTTCGTCAAAGAAACGGTGGAGCACGGGCACTGTCCGTACAGTGCCCGGCTGCGGCACGTCCTGATGCCGCAACCCGATCAACGTGACCGGTATGTGTGCCAGGCCGGTCCGGCCTAATCAACTTTGAGGAAACCATCATGTCGTTTCGTCTGATTTCATTGCGTGGAACCGGATTGTGGCACCGGCCTGCACAGCCGAATCTTGCAGGCCAGTTACAGGTCATGCACCTTGGTGAAGGGGCGACGCTAGGGCAGCGGCTGGCCCGCACGCGTGACAGCCTGCTGCACCCAGCTCCAGAAGCGGCCAGGCCCTGTGCCACGGCAAGACACAGCCTGATGCGGGTGTCAGCTGCACCACCCGACACCGCGCAGATAACAGCTGCAGATTCCCGACACACTCACGGCGTGTCTGCCGAAATCCTGCAGCATCAACAGGCCACTGGTGCGCAGGACCTCGGCCGCACCGAGCAGCCGCTCGTGCGAAGCACCAGTACGCTGGACTGGTATCTCGACGTGGTCGCCGCAAACCCGCGCTACACGGTACACGCCACGCGGCCAACGCGGCAGCTGCAGGCCGGGGCAGCGAGCGCCGCTGGTCGTGCGTAACCTCAATCACACGAGACCACGGACAGTATCGTTGGCAGCGCCGAGGTATGGCTGGCGTCTTGGTCGAACGTGCCGTCCTGTACCGGTCATGCACGTCGATTGACCGTTATCCCGTGTGGCTGGGTCCGCTGGCAGCATGATGCAAATGTGCGACAGCGATGCCGGATAACAGCGTCCGTGCATTGATATGCGCGGACGCCAGCGGGATACTGACGGCACGGGAACCGGAACGGGACTGCGCTGCAGCATGGCAGACCAGATGGATGGACTAGTGCCGGTTTCCTCTGCGGAGTTGTGATGCACATCGACATGGATGCCCAGCGTTATCTCGATGCCATGGAGCAGGTGCGTGCGGAGCTGGTCGAGCTGCGGCGTGACCTGCACCGGCATCCCGAACTTGGCTTTGAAGAACACCGTACCAGCACACTGGTGGCACGCCTGCTGAAGGAGTGGGGCTACCGCGTGGAACGCGGCATGGCCGGGACCGGCGTGGTCGCGCAGCTGGTGTGCGGCGCCGGCAAGCGCCGCCTTGGCCTGCGGGCCGACATGGACGCCCTGCCCATCGACGAGAAGAGCGGCGTGGCGCATACCAGCATCCATCCCGGCGTGATGCATGCCTGCGGTCATGATGGCCATACCGCCATGCTGCTCGGTGCAGCCCGTTTCCTGGCGGAGACGCGCGCCTTCTCCGGCACCCTGAATCTCATCTTCCAGCCCGCCGAAGAGGGCCTGAATGGCCAGAGCGGCGCCTTGCGCATGGTCCAGGAAGGCTTGTTCGAGCGCTATCCCTGCGATGCCATCTTCGCCATGCACAATATGCCCGGCTATCCCGAGGGACACTTCGTGTTCCGTGCCGGGCCCACCCTGGCGTCATCGGATTCTGCCACCATCGTGGTCACCGGCGTCGGCGGGCATGGCGCGCACCCGCACCGCAGTGCCGATCCGGTCGTGGCGGCAGCATCCATCGTCATGGCGCTGCAGACACTGGTATCGCGCAACGCGCCGCCGCTCGAAACCGCCGTGGTCACGGTCGGCGCCATTCACGGGGGCAGCGCGGGCAACGTCATTCCGGACGAAGTCACCATGGAGGTGGGCATCCGCGCCTTGGATCCCGAGGTGCGGCGTCTGCTCGAACAGCGCCTCAAGGCCCTGGTCGTTGCCCAGGCGGAGAGCTACGGGGTGCACGCCACGGTGGATTACCGGCAGGGCTTTCCCGTGCTGGTGAACGAGCGCGGCGCAACGGTTTTTGCCTGCGAAACGGCCCGTGCGCTCGTAGGCGAGGCGCAGGTGATGGTGCCCGGCCCCCAGCGCTCGGGCAGTGAGGACTTTGCCTACATGCTGGAGCACTGCCGCGGCGCGTACCTGTATCTCGGTGCAGGCGATGGCGAGGAAGTCTGCATGGTGCACAACCCGTCCTATGATTTCAATGACCGTCTGCTGGTGACCGGTGCTGCTTACTGGGCTTGTCTCGCTGAGCGGTTTCTTGTGTCCGAATAGTGCGGGAGCGCCAGTCGTCTCCGTCCCGCCCCTTGTGTCAGTTTCCCGTGTTTCCTGATATCGCTACGTGCCCACCACAGCACGCACCTTGCACAGGTGCAGCTTCAGGTTGCTCTGCTGCGAGGCCGGATCGAGCTTGCCCTCGGTCAGCGTATTGACCGAGGTCGCTGGATGGAATGGCTGAGTATGATCCCAGCCGATCGGCACGAACACGCTCTCGCGGCGGATGCCGGTGGTGACCCAGGCGCGTGCCTCGATGCTGCCGCGCGGCGTGTCGATGCGCACGCGTTCGCCATCGCGCACGCCGATGGCTGCCGCTTTGTCCGGGTGCATCTGGCAATAGAGTTCCGGCCACATCTCCTGCGCCTGCCAGAAGTAATGCGTCCATGAGTGGAAGTGAGGCGCCGCCGGACGGCCGGTGACCAGCTCTGTGTCGTAGCCTGCATCGCGCAGGCGCGTGCCGGGCGTACCGCTCTCGTCCGGTGTGGCGATGTCGACCACGGGGGCCAGTGCCGGCGCGTGGAAGAATGGCGAGGTGGTGATTTCCCCGTCGCCGTCCGTCAGGTTGCCGGCTGGCAACCAGGGCAGCGGCACCAGCTGTTCGGCTTCGGTATAGAACTCCGGCAGCGCTGACAGGCCGAGCGCGCGGAACTTCGCTTCGAGCGCATCGGTCCAGAATTCCAGCTTGCCGCTCGGCGTGGGAAAGCGCTTGCCGGCGGGCTGGCCGAACGCGGTCGTGCCGTCGAGATAGAGCGTGCCGGCTTCCGGCGCCTCTTCGCTCGCCACCGGTGTGCGCACCCAGCGGTGTGGCAGGCTGCGCAGCCGCGTGAGCGTCGCGCCATGCAGGTCGGGCGTGGCCGGGCGGAACACTTCATCCCAGAATGTGCCCGGATCCTTGTAGCGTTCCTGCAGGACATCGTCGTAGCCAAGCCGCTTGCCCAACTCGATCCAGAACCAGTGGTCGGAGCGCGCCTCGCCCGGCGGATCGATCAGTTTGTCGTTCCACACGATGCGCCGGTCCTCGGAGAGCCGGCTGATACCGCCTTTCTCGATGCCGGTGGCAGCTGGTAGTACGTAGTCGGCCAGTGCCGAGGTGGCGTTCCGGAACAGCTCGACATGCACGATCAGGTCGAGCGCGCCGAGCGCCTCGTGTACCTTCTGGCCGCCCGGCCATTGCGCGACCGGGTTATTGCCGGTGATCAGCGCGCGGATCGGATACGGTTGTGCATGCAACATGCCGTCGAGCCAGGCCACTGGGCTGCGGCCCATCGCCGGGCGTGTCATCGTGGCGCGCCGCGCTTCAGGTACCGGCACGGTCTGCCAGTCCGGCTCGGCCGCCACATTGAAATAGCCGCCGCCCTTGCGTCCCCAGTTGCCGGTGATGGCAGCCAGGAACATCAGCACGCGGTTGGTCTGCAGGCTGTTGGTATGCTGGTTCACGCCACGGCTGGCGTAGATCATGCAGCCGTCGGCAGTTGCAATCTCGGCTGCAAGCGCGCGGATCTGCGTGGCATCGAGGCCAGTGACAGGAGCGGCCCACTCGGGCGAGTAGCCACGTGTCAGGATGAACTCGCGCCAGCGTTCCCAGCCCAGTACCCAGTCATTGCAGAAGGTTGCATCGTGGCGATTGGTAGTGAAGATCTCGTGGATC
>DATLHT010000479.1:0-9301 GCA_035539795.1 Burkholderiaceae bacterium | reverse complement strand
CGCTGGCCATGCTGCCAAAGCGGGTGCCAGCTTCGTGCAGTCCTTCCCGGGCGGCTGCCTGGGTCTTGTCCTGCATGTCGGCACCCTCCTTGACCAGCCCTTCGAAAACCTTGCTGCCCTCGGCCTGGGCCTTGGCGAACGCGCCCAGGCCGGCCAGCCAGATCTGCTGGGCCGAGGCGCGGACCGATTCGGCGAACTGGGCGGCCGAAGCGTCGTCGCCGAAGGGGTTGAAGGGGTTGGGTTTCTTGGCCATGGCGGATCCTCGAAGGAGTGGATGCCGGTAACTGTAAGCGCCATTGGCGTTACAACTGCCCTGCGATAATCGCCGGTTCGTTTTGCGGATACTCCCCATGATTCTTGTCACCGGCGGCGCCGGCTTCATCGGCACCAACTTCGTTCTGGATTGGGTTGCCAAGGTTGGCGAACCGGTCGTGAACCTCGACAAGCTCACCTATGCCGGCAACCCTGAGAACCTCGCCAGCCTTTCAGGCGACGCCAGGCACCAGTTCGTGCAAGGTGACATTGGCGACACGGCTCTGGTCGGCCGCCTGCTGGCCGAGCACCAGATCCGTGCCGTGGTGAACTTTGCGGCCGAATCGCATGTGGACCGTTCCATCCATGGCCCGGCTGCCTTCATCGAGACCAACGTGGTCGGCACCTTCGGCCTGCTGGAGGCCGTCCGCGCCTACTGGGGCGCATTGCCGGCCGAGCGCAAGACGGCCTTCCGCTTCCTGCATGTGTCCACCGACGAGGTCTACGGCTCGCTGGCTGCGCAGGCGCCAGCCTTCACCGAGCAGCACCGCTACGAGCCCAACAGCCCGTATTCGGCCAGCAAGGCCGCCAGCGACCACCTCGTGCGTGCCTACCACCACACCTACGGCCTGCCGGTGCTGACGACCAACTGCAGCAACAACTACGGCCCGTTCCACTTTCCCGAGAAGCTGATCCCGCTGATGATCGTCAACGCGCTGGCCGGCAAGCCGCTGCCGGTATACGGCGATGGCCAGCAGATCCGCGACTGGCTCTACGTCGGCGACCATTGCAGCGCCATCCGCCGCGTGCTGGAGGTGGGGCAACTTGGCGAAACCTACAACGTAGGCGGCTGGAACGAGAAGCCCAACCTGGAGATCGTGCACACGGTCTGCGCGCTGCTGGACGAACAGCGTCCGCGAGCCGATGGCAAATCCTATGCGGAGCAGATCGCCTATGTGGCGGACCGCCCGGGGCATGATCGGCGCTATGCGATCGATGCGCGCAAGATCGAGCGCGAGCTCGGCTGGAAGCCCGCCGAGACCTTCGACACGGGCATCCGCAAGACGGTGGAGTGGTACCTCGCGAACGCCGACTGGGTCGCACGGGTGCAGAGTGGCGCCTACCGCGAGTGGGTGTCTACGAACTACGGCGAGCGCGCTGCAGCATGAAGATCCTGTTGTTGGGCAAGGGTGGCCAGGTCGGTTGGGAGCTGCAGCGCAGCCTCGCGCCACTGGGCGAACTGGTGGCATTGGACTTCGACAGCACCGAGCTGTGCGGCGACTTGAGCAGGCCCGAGGAACTGGCGGAAACCGTGCGTCGGGTCGCGCCGACCGTCATCGTGAACGCCGCCGCCCACACGGCGGTGGACAAGGCCGAGAGCGAGCCCGAGTTTGCGCGCGCATTGAACGCATTGGGCGTCGGCGTGCTCGCGCGCGAGGCGCAGGCGCTGGGCGCCTGGATGGTCCACTATTCGACCGACTACGTGTTTGACGGCAGCGGCAACCAGCCTTGGACGGAAAGTAGCCCGACCGGCCCACTGTCCGTCTATGGCCGCACCAAGCTGGAAGGCGAACTGCTGCTCCAGCACCAGTGCAAACGGCACCTCATCTTTCGCACCAGTTGGGTCTATGCCGCGCGGGGCCAGAACTTCGCCAAGACCATGCTGCGGCTCGCGGCTGAGCGCGATCGGCTGACGGTGGTGGACGACCAGTTCGGCGCACCGACTGGTGCCGAGTTGCTGGCCGATGTGACCGCGCTGGCGTTGCGCCGCGTCCGGGCACCCGGCGGCGACGCACTGGCCGGGCTGTACCACCTTGTGGCCGGCGGCGAAACCTCCTGGCACGGCTACGCACGCTTCGTGATCGACTTTGCTCAGCAGCGCGGGCTCGCGCTCAAGGCCGTTGGCGACGCTGTGCAAACTGTTCCTTCGAGTGCCTTCAAAGTTGCGGCTCCACGCCCCGGCAATAGTCGGTTGGATACGCAAAAGCTGCGCGAGGCCTTCGGTCTGGTGCTGCCGCATTGGCAGGCCGGCGTCGCGCGCATGCTCACGGAAACCCTGGAGCGCTCCACATGAGCAAGCAACGCAAGGGCATCATCCTGGCCGGCGGCTCCGGCACTCGGCTGCACCCGGCCACGCTGGCCATCAGCAAGCAGCTGTTGCCGGTCTATGACAAACCGATGATCTATTACCCGTTGAGCACGCTGATGCTCGCGGGCATCCGCGACATCCTGATCATCAGCACGCCGCAGGACACGCCCCGATTCCAGCAGTTGCTGGGCGATGGCAGCCAGTGGGGGCTGAACCTGCAATATGCGGTGCAGCCGAGCCCGGATGGGTTGGCGCAGGCCTTTCTGATCGGCGAATCGTTTTTGAACGGCACACCGAGCACCTTGGTGCTGGGCGACAACATCTTCTACGGGCACCATTTTCAGGAACTGCTGGAGAGCGCCGACAGCCGTACCGAAGGCGCCAGCGTGTTCGCCTACCACGTGAACGACCCGGAGCGATATGGCGTGGTGGAGTTCAACGCTGCGGGCAAGGTGCTGTCCGTCGAGGAGAAGCCGCGCGCGCCCAAGTCGCGCTACGCCTTGACCGGCCTGTATTTCTACGATGCGCAGGTGGTGGACTTCGCCAAGAGTCTGAAGCCCTCGGAGCGAGGTGAACTGGAAATCACCGACCTGAACCGTTGCTATCTGGACCACGGCGCGCTCCATGTGGAAATCATGGGGCGCGGCTACGCATGGCTGGACACCGGTACGCACGAAAGCCTGCTCGAAGCGGGCCAGTTCATTGCCACCATCGAGCACCGCCAGGGCTTGAAGGTCGCGTGTCCTGAGGAGGTGGCATTCCGTCAGGGCTGGATCGGTGCCGAGCAGTTGCAGGCATTGGCGGAGCCGCTCATGAAGGGTGGCTACGGCCAGTATCTGATGCGTTTGTTGACGGAAAAGGTGTACTGATGAAAGTGACGCGGCTGTCCATTCCGGACGTCTTGCTGATCGAGCCCAAGGTGTTCGGGGATGCGCGCGGCTTCTTCTACGAGAGCTTCAACGAAGAACGCTTTCGCGCAGAGACCGGGTTGGATCTGGATTTCGTACAGGACAACCACAGCCGTAGCACCCAGGGTGTGCTGCGTGGGCTTCACTACCAGTTGCCGCCGCATGCCCAGGGCAAGCTGGTGCGGGCCGTGCGCGGTGCGGTCTTCGACGTGGCGGTCGACATCCGCAAGTCATCGCCCACCTTCGGCCAATGGGTGGGTGCAGAGTTGAGCGAAGACAACCACCGCCAATTGTGGGTGCCACCGGGCTTTGCGCACGGCTTTGTCGTGCTCAGCGAGACCGCGGACTTCCTGTACAAGACGACGGCGTACTACGCGGCAACGCATGAGCGCTGCATCGCCTGGGATGATCCGGCGCTGGAGATCCGGTGGCCGCAGATGGGCATCGCGCCGCAATTGTCGGCCAAGGATTTGCAAGGCCTCGCTCTGGGACAGGCCGAGGTCTTTTCCTGAACTTCATGGCTGAAAAAACCTCAAGTTCGACCCGTTCGCCGAGGTGAGGAATCGGGCGCCTGCTCAGGTGATCTCTGGTGCAACGACTTGAAGCAGGAGATGTTTCCTCTGACTGTCCGGTCCGGAGCGAGTTGGCCTGCGCAACGCGCAGTTGCACGCAGCACACGAGGAAGGCATCTCATCGTGTTCCTTGGCGTCCGAACTCCGTGCCCAGCCCGTTCTCTCGGCTCGCCAGCGGCATCTGAATGAAAGCTATATGAGCCATACCGTCGAGAAAGAATCGTTGGCGTCCCGGTCTGTCGGGCGGATTGCAGGAATGCGGCGGGCCGTTCCTCTGACGATTCAGTCCACCACTGGCGTGGAGCCGTTGGGCGATGAACCTGGTGCCTGGAATGCGGTCGATGACCGTCCGCAGTTCGAGCTGGGCTCGTTCAGCGCCTTCGCCGGACGGTGGATCCGGTTCAGCGTCGATATCCGACCGAAGGCCGCGTGGTCTTCCAGCCCAGTTCTCCTGGTGGACTGCGGGGCCGGCTACTTCGAGCAGAACGCCGTCGTGTTGCCCAGGCCGGCGCTGGGCGAAACATGCGTCGATCATGTGCTTTATGTTCCGCATGGCGCCATCCGTGCTCGACTGGACCCCTTGGCGCGGAGCGGCCCCTTTCACCTGGGTACGCCACACGTTCAATGCCTGACAAAACCCATGGCTGCCTGGCTGATGGTGCGCGAGCTCCGGCGTCGCCAAGGGCGCAGGAAGCTTGTGGTCGATGCTTTCCGGGGGCTGACACCTCTTCCGACGCCTGCACGTCTGCGGGCGCACATGCGGGAACTCGCCAGCCAATACCAGCAATCGAGGCTGAAAGAGGCCAGCGACTACCCGGCCTGGATTGCCACCTTCGAACCCGATGCGGGCAGCTACGCCTCGCTCGCTGCGCAGCAGCAGACGTGGCAGGAGAAACCATTGATCTCCATTGTGATGCCCGTCTACAACACGCCCATCGGCGTGCTGCGTGAAGCGCTCGAATCGGTGCAGGCCCAGATCTACCCGAACTGGGAGTTGTGCATCGCCGACGACGCATCCCCCGATCCGCAGGTCAAGCCGTTGCTGCAGGAGTTCGCGCGGAGCGACGAGCGGATCAAGCTTGTCCACCGCGAGAGCAATGGTCACATCGTTGCGGCGAGCAACTCGGCCTTGGATCTGGCCACCGGTGACTTCGTTGCCTTGATGGACCACGACGACTTGCTCCATCCTTTGGCGCTGCACTACGTGGCTGAAGTCATCGAGCGCCACCCAGCGGTCGGCCTGATTTTCACCGACGAAGACAAGATCGACGAGTACGGAAACAGGTTCGACCCGTACTTCAAATGCGATTTCAACTACGAGTTAATGCTCGCCCACAACATGGTGAGCCATCTCGGGGTGTACCGTCGAGCGCTTGTGCAGGAATTGGCGGGCTTCCGCAAGGGCTGCGAAGGGTCCCAGGACTACGACCTGGCGCTGAGGGCCATCGAAAAGCTCAAGCCGCAGCAGATTGCGCACATTCCGCGTGTGCTGTACCACTGGCGTGCCATCGTGGGCAGTACGGCTCGGGCTGCCGAAGAAAAGCCCTATGCAGTCCGCGTCGCACGCAAGGTGATCGCGGAGCACCTTGAGCGCCTTGGCCGCCGCGCGGAAGTGACTGCGGCGCCAGAAGCACCCAACATGAACCGGGTGCGCTTTGCCATCCCGGAGCCTGCGCCGCTGGTATCGATCGTGATTCCGACGCGAGACCGGGCCGATTTGCTCTCCATGTGCATCGACTCGATTCTCAAGCGGAGTACCTACCCAAATTTCGAAGTCATCGTCGTTGACAACGGAAGTGTGGAAGAGGCCACGATGACGTTGTTCGCACGCTTGCCCGCCGATCGGGTAAGGGTTCTGCGGGACGAATCGCCGTTCAATTTCTCTGCGTTGAACAACCATGCGGTGCGCACTGCCCGCGGTGCATTGGTTTGCCTCATGAACAATGACATTGAAATCATCACGCCCGACTGGTTGGAGGAGATGGTCTCATTTGCCCAGCACTCGGAGGTCGGGTGCGTGGGGGCACGCCTTTGGTATCCCGATGGTCGCCTGCAGCATGGAGGGGTCATTACAGGGCTTGGCGGGATTGCAGGTCATGCCCACAAACTCTTGACGCGCGGATCCGCTGGCTACTTCGGTCGGGCCGTCTTGCACCAATCCTTTAGTGCGGTAACAGCGGCCTGTCTAGTGGTCCGTACCGAAGTTTTTGAACAAGTTGAGGGCTTGGACGAGGCGCTGCAGGTCGCATTCAATGACGTCGACTTCTGTCTTCGTGTTCGTCAAGCTGGGTATAGGAATGTATGGACCCCTTACGCTGAAATGGTGCACCACGAGTCGGCTTCGCGGGGGCAGGAAACAACGCCGGAAAAGCAGAAGCGATTTGAAGGAGAAGTCCACTACATGGAAGAGCGGTGGGCCGACGAGTTGCAGGTCGACCCCGCCTACTCGCCGAACCTGACCTTGACGAGCGATGATTTCGGCATCGCCTGGCCTTCCCGTGTGGTTGCGAATGTCCAGTGATCGCCGTCCGTCGCCAGGGTGAGTTCCAACAGCTTCGCCATGCATCGCTCAATGGTCTGGTGTTGCAGCCGGTGAACGCGGCACGTGCTTTTTCGTGGAGTGGTGCGTGATGCGCCGGTTGCGCTCTCTCATGGGGCTGAGGGACTAATTTTTGCCGTCGCAGCCGCCATGGTGGTTCTCGCCGCCATCGGCGGGTTTCGATCGTTCTCCGCGGTTCCCATTTGGGACATGTGGGATGGATATCTCAGCTTTTACGACAAGGTCAGTTCGGGAGACGGGGCGGTCTGGTGGAAGCAGCACAACGAACACCGGATCGTCCTGGCGAAGATCCTGTTCTGGATCGACCATCGCCTCTTCGGCGGCGGCGTATGGTTCCTGGTGGTCGTCAACTACCTGCTGGTCGCACTGGCATGCGCAGTTTTTCTTCTCGCGCTACGGGAACGATCCAGTGAGAAGACGGGAGTTCTGGCGGCGCTGATGGTCGCCGGACTGTTCTCCTGGTCCCAGGAGGAAAACCTGACCTGGGGCTTCCAGAGTCAATTCTTCCTCGCGCAACTCTTGCCGCTGGCTGCGTTCTACATGCTGCACCGTGCGTCACTGGAGCGCCAAAAGGCGGCGCTTTGGTTCGGCGGTGCGCTTGCCTGCGGTATTTTGGCGCTGGGGAGCATGGCCAATGGCGTGATCACCCTGCCACTGATGGCCTTGTTCTGCGGCATGGTCCGTCTGGGCTGGAGAAAGTGCGCAACCCTTGTGGCCCTGTCTGCCGCCGGTGCGGTCGCCTATTTCCACGGTTACACGTCGCCTGCGAACCATGGATCGCTGCGTCAGGCGATCCTTGGAGACCCCATCGGCCTGGTGACCTATGTGCTGTGCTACATCGGGGGGCCCATCTCGGCCATTGTTTCGCCAGGGCGGCCCACCGTCTTGGCGGCGGCATTGGCAGGTGGTTTTCTTGTCCTTGCTTCTGTGTTTTTTGCCTGGCGCTGGATATCCGGTCCGGCCCGTTCCACTTTGGAACTGGCCATGCTGTTCTTCATTCTGTATGTTGGCGGGACGGCTCTTGGAACTGGCGGAGGCCGGCTGATCTTCGGCCTGCATCAGGCTCTTTCGAGCCGCTACATGACGCCAGCATCGATGGCATGGGCGGCCTTGTTCGTGCTGATGGTTCCGGTGCTGCAATCGTTCCGACGGTGGGTGTTGGGCTGCGGCATTCTCATTGCACTGAGCGCCATGCTTCCGCTCCAGTTGCATGCATTGGCGTCGAAGGCCGACACAAACTTCGCGCGGGATGTCGGCGCCTTGGCGATTGAGATGGGTGTGAAAGACGGCGAGTCGATTGCTGCTGTCTATCCGAGCGCCGACGCATTGTTCTCCTTCATCGGTCCCGCGGTGGAGCGAGATCTTTCCGTCTTTGGATCGCCCAGATTCCTGGGGATTCGAGAGCGTCTGGGCCGGCTCCGTGACAAGGCCGATCCGACGGCCGGTGCCTGCATCGGCCACTTGGATGTGGCGTCCGGTATCCAGACGGATGCGCGCTTCCTGCGCATCCAAGGCTGGATCTTCGATCCAGCGCAGACCTCAGGGGCGCATGTGCCAGCCTCTCTGGACATCGTCGATGGTGAAGGACGGGTCGTCGGGCACGCATTCACGGGTGGACCGCGCCCAGACGTCGCAGCTGTGGTCGGCAAGCGAGCGCGTGCATCGGGATTCAAAGGATACGTTTTGTCTGCCGCGCAAGGAATGCCAGTTCGGCTGGTTGACGTGGCCTCGCGCTGCCAGTTGTCGGTCAATGTTCCTGCACAGCTTTACACACTGCATCAGGTTTCCGACCCTGCCGCGGCTCAGGTGATTCCAGACAACCGGATCCTGGATGGATCCGGGTGGGCCGGAACGGATTCCTGGAAATCTGACATCAGAGGAATGGCCGTCCACGGGAGCTTCATCCATTCGGATGCCGACGTCGGCGCCATCGTTCTGCAGATGAAGCGGGGTGAAACGTTGCTCTACCGTTCGGGTCCCACGGCGGGGCGGCAGATTCTTGAAATTGAAGGAGACAAGGCCGGATCGGCCGTTCTGCCTGCGGCCACTGAATGGGTGCTGTTGGACTTCTCCAGCCAACAGTTGCAGGAGAACTTCACTGTCAAATTCTCCGATCACGGAAACGGCTGGGGCGAGTGGTCGGCGATCGCTCTGAGAAAATAAGTCGATCGGACGATGTCCCGACCTTCAGCCGATGCCGGGGGGATCTCCTTCTCAACGCATCGTCGGGCCATCGCAAGCTATTGTCCCGGCTTGGCCAACGCATAAGTCCCGGACAGATCGGAGAGCAGTATGCCCTCGACCTTCTCCCGGACGCGAAACTCGTCCACTGCTTGGGTCGCCCCAGGCCAATGACCGCTGGAGTAGTCGTGGACAAAGATCATTCCGCCCGGAACCATGCGAGGCCAGAAAAACTGCAAGCCTTCGGCGATGGGTTGATAGATATCGCAGTCGATGGAGACGAAGGCAAAAGAGTCATCGCGCATTTCCGGGGAGATCGAGTCCGGGAACATGCCGACACACCAGCGGTTGCCCTCGTAATCGCCAACTACCCGTTTCGCCAGTTCGAGCGACGTATCTTTGAATGCGGCGACCTTGCCATCGCTGACTGCGGTCTCGCCCTCGATCTGAGTGGAGTCGAAGCCGACGAATGTGTCGGCTAGATACATCTTGCGGCCGAATTTTCGGGCGTAATGGCTCAGGACGGCTGAGGAATTTCCTTTGTAAACACCCAGCTCAGCCAGAGCCCCCTCGCTACGGGAGCCCAATACATGCTTGATGTTCAGCATCAGCGACCATAGTCGCGCCAGATCCATTCCGCGAAAGTTGTCTCCCTGGGTCCAAAGTTTGAATACCTCGTCGAACTCGGGGTGCGCATTGAAATCCGTGTAGGAATTCGGCTGAAGCATCAGGCCCAAGT
>DATLHT010000478.1:0-3001 GCA_035539795.1 Burkholderiaceae bacterium | reverse complement strand
CTTCAACACCATTCCCTGGGTCATCTACACCAGCCCGGAGATCGCCTGGGTCGGCCAGACCGAGCAGCAGCTCAAGGCCGCGGGCGTGAAGTACAAGGCCGGCACCTTCCCGTTCATGGCCAACGGCCGCGCGCGGGCGCTTGGCGACACCACCGGCATGGTCAAGTTCCTGGCCCATGCCGAGAGCGACGAGATCCTGGGCGTGCACATCGTCGGCCCCATGGCTAGCGAGCAGATCTCGGAAGCCGTGGTGGCAATGGAGTTCAAGGCCGCGAGCGAAGACATCGCCCGTGTCTGCCATCCGCACCCGTCGCTCTCCGAGGTGGTGCGCGAAGCGGCGCTCGCGGTCGACAAGCGCGCGCTCAATATGTAATCAGAAGACGGCACGCGCAAGGCGTGCCGTTTTTGATTCAGCAGGTCCGCCCCAAGGCAATCAATGGCTCCTCAGGGGCAGCGCCGCTCATTGCGGTAAAGCATTGGGTTTTTTTAGATGGTATCCCGCTGGCCGGAATCCATGGCATGCGGTTGGCAGCGCGCAGTGCGTGCTGGCGATTTTCGACAATGAACGTTCAGCAGGCTTACGAACACGAACTTCAGCAACGCGGCTATCAGTCCGATGAGGCCCAGCGGCGTGCGGTGGCACGTCTGCAGCAATGCTATGACGAGTGGGTGGCGTACAAGCAGAAGCGCGGTTCAGCGATTAAGAAATTTCTTAATCGCCCCGAAGTGCCGCGAGGCGTCTACCTGTGGGGCGGGGTGGGGCGTGGCAAGTCGTTCCTGATGGACTGCTTCTACCAGTGCGTGCCGCTGGTACGCAAGACGCGCCTGCATTTCCACGAGTTCATGCGCGAGGTGCATCGCGAGCTCGAAGAGCTGCGCGGTACGGCCGATCCGCTCGATGTTCTCGCCAAGCGGATTGCCAAGCGCTATCGCTTGATCTGTTTCGACGAGTTCCATGTCAGCGACGTGGCCGATGCCATGATGCTGCACAAGTTGCTGGACCAGCTGTTCGCCAACGGCGTGCAGTTCGTGATGACTTCCAATTACCGGCCCGATCTGCTGTATCCGGATGGTTTGCACCGTGAGCGGATCCTGCCGGCGATTGCGCTGTTGCAGGACAAGCTCGACATTCTGAATGTCGATGTCGGTACCGACTATCGCAAGCGGGCGCTGGAACAGGTGAATGCCTATCATACGCCGCTGGGTGCCACGGCCAACGCGGCTCTGCGTGATGCTTTCACAGCTGTGGCGGGCGTCGCAGACGAGTCCCCCATCCTGCATATCGAGCATCGAGAAATACACGCGCTGCGCAAGGCGGGCGGGGCAGTGTGGTTCGATTTCGCGACGCTGTGTGGCGGGCCACGCTCACAGAACGATTATCTGGAAATCGCCACGCAGTTCCATACTGTGGTGCTGTCGGACGTACCGAAGATGACACCGCGCATGGCGTCAGAGGCGCGACGCTTCACCTGGTTGATCGACGTGTTTTACGACCACAAGGTCAAGCTGCTGATGTCGGCGGAGGTACCGGCGGTGGATCTGTACACCGAAGGGCCGATGTCTGGTGAGTTTCACCGTACGGTGTCGCGCATCATCGAGATGCAGTCACGCGAATACCTTGAGGCACCGCGCCGTGTGGTGGATACCGCGCTGACCTGATGCGGGGCCTCGGGATGCGCAGTTGCTCAGGCCATCCGACACGCGAACGCAGTCACCTGTATTTTCAGTGTCCGGCACCTTTGGTGCTTAGCTTTTCAGCGCCTTTTCGAGCAATTCTCCGACCAGTGCGTTCATGCTGACCTGGCGTGCTTCGGCCTCGCCCTGCAAAGCCTTGACCAGCTCACCATTCAGCTTGACCGCAAACGGCACAAGCCCTTGTGCCTGATCGATCCGGCGCTGTTCGCGGCGGTCCACCGGCTTGTCGCCGGCCTGGGCGGGCAGGGCAGTACGTTTCATGTTGTGGATCAGCTTGAGCGCCTTGTTCTTCTCGAGATCAGTCTTTTTCACGGTGGTGTCCGATAAGGTAGTGGGCGGCATTGTACGCACCTTTTGGATGGTTTCCGGGTCGCTTGGTGTCGCATCATTCATGCCACTGCCCGTTATCCTCCTGGACACCTCCCGGCCGCTGTTCCTCTCCATTGACTCAGATCAAGGCAAGTCGAGGGTTGCGAGGGCATACTCTGCAGCATGGGTACCCTTGGCTCTGATGTTCTTGCGCCAACCAGCGCCACAGCGATGATGCAGACACAGGCGCCGCCGGCGATCGAGGCGGACTGCTACCACTGTGGTCAGGCGATGCAGGCCGACACACCCTGGCGGACAACGCTGGGTGATGTGCCGGCGGCATTCTGCTGTGCTGGTTGCCAGGCGCTGGCAGAGGCCATCCATGCCGGCGGTTTTGGGCATCTGTATCGTGCAGATACACGTTTTGCCACGCCATTGGAGGGTGCGGCGCTGCAGGATGCAGAGCGGCGCTGGCAAGCTTACGACGCTCCAGAACTGATGGAGCAGTTCACTCGGCCAATCGCCGACGACTTGCTGGAATGCACGCTTGCGGTCGAGCAACTGCGCTGTGCCGCGTGCGTCTGGCTGATTGAACAGACATTGGAAAAATTGCCGGGCGTGCAGTCCGTGCAGGTCAATTTCAGTACCGGGCGTGCCGTCGTACGATGGCGGCGGGGCGCAAGCCAATTGTCCAGCCTGCTGCGCCGCATGGCTGAGATCGGTTACCCCGCATGGCCCTTCGAGGCTGCCCGCTCTGATGCCCAGGCACGGCGCGAGCGCCGCAGCCTGTTGATGCGGTTGGGTGTGGCGATGCTGGGCATGATGCAGGTCATGATGTACGCGTGGCCGGTCTACACCCACACGACCTCCATCGATCCCGACCACCTCACCTTGCTGCGTTGGGCCAGTCTCCTGCTGACGCTGCCGGTGGTGCTGTACTCAGCCCAGCCGATTTTCGCTGGGGCATGGCGCGATCTGCTGCAGCGCCATCTCGGCA
>DATLHT010000477.1:0-3619 GCA_035539795.1 Burkholderiaceae bacterium | reverse complement strand
GTCCTTGTCCGGCAGCACGTAGAACACGCCGCCCTTCTCGAACGTGGAATGCACGATCTGCTCGTAGAACCCGGGTGAGACGTTGATGCAACCGTGGGTGACGCGGTTGTCGTCCGGCGTGGCGGATGCCAGTCGTTCGCTGCGCTTCTCTTTCGGGGTGCCCGGGGGGAGCGGGTGCATCGACACGGCGGAATCGTAGTCCACCCACAGCACGCGTCCGGCGTCCTCGGACGGGCCATAGCCACCAATGAAACGGCCGGCCGGGGTAGTGCGGTCGTGGCCTGGAATCGCGCTCAGCGCGAGCTTGGCGACGCCGGGCGCCGAGTGATCGCCGATGGCCGAACCAAACAATGCCGGCGCCGCGCCACGCAGCTTGCCGTCACCGCCGAAGACCAGGACCTGCGCAGCGGCCTTGTCCATGATCGCGAACGGATAGCCCTGGTTGTCCTTGCTGGCGACTACCCAGCCGGCCAGCGCAATCACGGTCTCGGATACTTCCTGGCCCTGCGGAAGTTCATCGGCGGCGTTGGCCGTTTCCGCGGCAGGTGCTTCTTTTGCTTCCTTGCCATTCTTGGCACTGGCCACGCTGGTGCCTGCCAATGCCAGCGCGATGGTCAGCGCGGCCGACACGGCCCGGCGTGCAGGGAATGAGTACGTACGAATGGGTCGGCTCCTTCGGATCAAGACCGGGAGGCTGAAAGACACCAGTGGCCGGCGAAGGCCACTGGTGTCTGGTTCAAGCGTTGATCAAACAGTGAGTAAGAGAGCGGTTACCCGCGCGGCTTGCGGCCCGGGACCCTTTCGAGCTGCTGGACGCGGCCTTCAATCTGATCCAGACGCTGGTTGGCCTGCTGTGCGGACTGGTTGGCGGATTCGGCGCTCTGCGCCGCGCCCTGCACCTTCACGTCGAGCTGGTCGAGACGTGAGTTGATCGTTGCAAACTCGTCTTTGTAGGTGGCGCAAGCACCGAGGCTTACGGTAGCAACGATGGCTACGGTGACGGCACGTGCCGCGTTGATGTGCTGCTTGGTCAGGAACATTCCACTCCCTCCTTCGTCTGGGGAGTCTGGAATATAGCGGCGTTTGTTCCCGCCGCAGCGAAGTGCTTTCAGCTGCAGTTGGAAGACGTGGATGGGCTGTGAAGGTGCGGCAAGCAGTCAACCTTAACAAGCGGGAACAAGCGAGCTGTGCTGCATCGGTCGATGCCCTTGCGCCGCTTCGATACAGCCAATTCATCAGGATGAAGCGGGCTCACGCTGTCCTAATGAATGGGCGCAGATGAGCGTCGCGCAACAGCGGCTCCCGTATGCCGCTGCCACGTGTGCTGTCGTCATCGGCGATCAGTGCGACGACGTAGTCACGCACGTCGTACTGCACCCAAGTGGCGCTACTACATGACGGATGGAGAGTTCCCTGAACAGGAACCTCATTCATGTACCGGTCAGTTCAATATTCAGGGCCGATTTCATCAACAAACGGATAATTCACACCTGTCGAACGCCCCTTATCCCTCCCCTCCCGAGGGGCGTTCGACGAAACCAAAATAATTAAAGGTGTATCCCGATGATCAAGAATTCGCTGCTTGCCCTGGGTCTGTTGGCCGCGCTGCCGTTCGCCGCATCGGCTGCCGATGGTCTGTCGTACAACTACGTTGAAGGCGGCTATGTGAACACCGATGCCAAGGGCGGCGACGCTGATGGCTGGGGCGTGAAGGGCTCGGTTGCCGTGCACCCGAACTTCCATGTCTTCGGTGATTACAGCAAGCAGGAAACCGACACCTTCAAGAACGATGTCGCCCAGTGGCGCATCGGTGCCGGCTACAACTACGGCATCGCACCGAACACCGACCTGGTGGCTCGTGTTGCGTACCAGAAGTTTGATATGAAGCACGGCCTGGACTTCAACGGCTACTCCACTGAAGTGGGCGTGCGCACCGCGTTCAACCCGTACCTGGAAGGCTATGCGCTGGCCGGTTACGAGGATTACAGCAAGAAGCACGGCATCAACCCGGACGGCGAGTTCTACGGCCGTGTCGGCGCCACCGCCAAGTTCAACCAGAACTGGGGCCTGAGTGGCGAAGTGAAGCTGGCCAAGGCCGGCGACCGCGAGTGGTTCGTGGGCCCGCGCTTCAGCTGGTAACAAACGCCTGTCGTTAGTGCGTGTAACTGGCGTGTGACCTCTCTCCCATACGCCAGTGAAGCCCGGCCTCGTGCCGGGCTTCTCTTTTTCCGGTTTCGCTTTGCCACAATGGGGCATGGGCGAACCCTCCACTCTCGCTGGCACCGGCACGGCCTACCAGGAACACCTGGCGCCTATGCCGCTGCGTGGCCAGTTCGGCCAGCTCTGGCAGAGCCAGTTGTCGGCCGACGCCAGCGGCAGCATCACCGTGCTGCCGGATGGCTGCGTGGATATCCTCTGGCGTGATGGCGCGTTGTTCGTGGTGGGTCCGGACCGGACCGCCGCGCATCCACAACTGGCGCCCGGTGCGCAGGTGTTGGGCGCGCGCTTCCGGCCTGGGCAAGCATCGGCTGCGCTTGGCATCGACTTGTCCGACATCGTCGGTCAGGCCGTGCCTCTTGTTGAATTCAATGCCCGCTGGGCAACACAGGCGGCGGCATCGGTCGGTCGTGCCGCGCCCGAGCAGCGCCTGCAACGCCTGGCCGATTGCCTGCAACAGAACATGACCGCGGCCGTGGTGGACGAACACACGAAACGTGCGCATGCGCTGTTCGCGCACGCAGCCAAGGGCGACGTCAGCATCGATGCACTCGCCGCCCATCTGGCGATGAGCCCGCGCACCCTGCGCCGCTTCAGCCAGGCGCAGTTCGGTTACGGTGCAAAGTCGCTGGAGCGGATCCTGCGCCTGCAGCGGTTCCTGCGCTGCAGCCAGGCACAGCCCGCGCACAGTCTGGCGATGCTGGCCGCCGAGGCGGGCTATGCTGACCAGGCGCACCTCAGCCGCGAGGCCCGCGAGCTGTCCGGCCTTACGGCCAGTGCGCTGCGCCAGGAGTGGGGGCGTTGATGGCCGTTTCGTTCAAGACCGCAGCCCAACGCTGACCGATGCTGGGCGCTCCAACCACGGAGCCGCCCCATGAGCCACGCAGAGACCACCGCTACTGAACGCCGCATCGACAACATCGAATTCAACGTCGCCGACATCGCCCGCAGCAAGCAGTTCTATGGGCAGGTCTTCGGCTGGTCCTTCACCGACTACGGCCCGGCGTATACCGAGTTCGATGATGGTCGTCTCAAAGGTGGATTCGTCGCTGACGAGGCGGTGACAGCCACGGGAGGTGCGCTGGTGATTGTCTACTGTTCGGATCTGGCGGATGCACAGCAGCGTATCCTCGCGGCCGGCGGTGAGATCGTGCAGGAAGTGTTTGCTTTCCCCGGTGGCCGTCGCTTCCACTTCCGCGATCTGGACGGTTACGTGCTGGCGGTGTGGAGCGATGCCACCTGATGTGCGGTCAGCAGCGCGATGCCTCTGGGCGCGCGCTGCCTCTACAATCCGCCAATGGAAACGCACATCGACGCCTACGTGAGGCAGGCCGACGGCAACTGCATCAAGGTGATGCTGTTGAACGGCCGCCCGCGGACCTCGCTGCAGGCGCTGGGATTC
>DATLHT010000476.1:0-3383 GCA_035539795.1 Burkholderiaceae bacterium | reverse complement strand
AGCCGGACTTGCGCGGCACCGCTCGGCTGGCCGTGTTCAGCGCTGGCCTGCACGGCTCTGTGCAGACAGACCTCGCGCGTTACGACATCTGGCGTCAATTATCCAAGCCAGTGTCTGCCGCCGAGCTCGAGGAATGCGTATTGGACGCCGTTCACTGGGCGGGCCGTTCCGTTTCGCCACATGTGATCGCCAAGCACCCCAGTCGGCAGGAGGACGTGAATCCGCTCTCGGATGCAGAACTCGCCGCGGCACGCGATCATTTCTCCGGCGATTTGCGTCTTTTCAAGGATTTCCGCGAGGGCTGCTTGGATCAGTTTGCCGCAGACCTGGACCGAGGCAATGCAAGCATCCTCTCCCTGGATCTTCAAGACCTCCGCCATCTTTCACACAGCCTGAAGAGCGTGCTTCTTCTACTTGGCCACCGCGAGCTCTCGCACACATCGCGAGAACTGGAAGTCCGCGCGGCGGATGGCGACGTCCACGGCTCGGAGGAGTCTTGGAACGTCCTGGCCGCGGAACTGGAAAGGTTGATCGGCAAGCCGCACCGCCGCTGAGCGCCGGTGATGCGGGCCAAAGCTCGAACACTGCCTCACCGAAAGGAACGGGAAGTGCCAAAAAGTTTGCAGGGATCACTGGACCCGTCAAATTTATCATCTTTATCATTTCACTGTCGCATTTAAAGCATTTGCTTACCCCAGGAACGACCGTGAACATCTCCAAACTTTCCATCAAGGCCAAGCTGGGACTCGGCTTCGGCACCCTGACCCTGTTCGTCATCGCGATCGCGGCTCTTGCACTCCACGCACTGACTCAAGCCCACGACGATTTCGAGGGCTACATCAATGACACAGCCGTGCGCATAACGCTGGCAAACGACGTCCTGGACGCAACGAATGCACGAGCAATTGGCGCACGCAACCTTGTCCTATTGAGCACAGGCGCTGATCGCGAAGTGGAGAAGGCGGCCACGGTGGCCGCTCATCAAAAAGTCGGTGCCAGCATCGCCAAGCTGAAGGAACTGATCGCAAAGTCATCGGAGTCGAAGGCCCAAGAGGCCGAGCTGGCGGCAGAACTCGAAAGGGTCGAATCCAAGTACGGCCCGGTCGCCCTGGATATCGTCACGCTCGCCATGGACGACAAGCACGAGGAAGCCATCCAAAAGATGAACGCCGATTGCAGGCCTCTGCTGGCCAGCCTCCTGGCTGCGACGAACCGGTATAACGAGTTCGCCAGTGCACAGAGTCGGGCTCAAGTGGCTCGCGACGAGTCGACCTTCGCACGGACGCGCAATGTCATGATCGCCGCTTGCGTCATCGCCATCGGACTCGCCGCGGCATTGGCGGTCATCATCACCAAAGGAATTGTCCGAGCACTCGGGGCTGAGCCTTCCCAACTCAGCGACGCAGCGCGTCGCGTGGCCGACGGAAACTTGGAGCCCATCCCGGGTGTCCAAACGGCGATGACCGGCAGTGTGCTGGCGTCGCTCGCAGACATGCAAAGCAAGTTGGCGCGCATCGTCGGACAGGTGCGGGACGCATCCGACTCGATTGCCACCGGTTCGGCACAGATTGCCATGGGAAATGCCGATCTGTCTCAGCGCACGGAGGAGCAGGCCTCCAACCTGCAGCAGACCGCTGCCTCTATGGAGGAACTCAACACCACCGTTCGGAACAACGCCGACACTGCGCGCCAAGCCTCCCAACTCGCCGATGCCGCAAGCGTGGCAGCACAGAACGGCGGCACGGTCGTCGGCCAGGTCGTCATCACCATGGACGA
The DNA here is from genome assembly GCA_035539795.1 of Burkholderiaceae bacterium. Taxonomy (GTDB): domain Bacteria; phylum Pseudomonadota; class Gammaproteobacteria; order Burkholderiales; family Burkholderiaceae; genus Imbroritus. The sequence goes on along the minus strand of DATLHT010000476.1, from coordinate 1,607 downwards.
CATCAGCGCGAGCTCGCGAAAGATCGCAGAGATCATTGCGGTTATCGACGGCATCGCCTTCCAGACCAACATCCTGGCCTTGAACGCAGCTGTGGAAGCTGCGCGTGCCGGTGAGCAGGGCCGTGGCTTCGCGGTCGTCGCCGGAGAAGTCCGAAATCTCGCCCAGCGCAGCGCCGAAGCGGCAAAGGAAATCAAGACCTTGATCGGCAACAGTGTGGAAAAGGTCCAGGCGGGTGCCCGGCTGGTGGGCGATGCTGGTGCGTCAATGGAAGACATCGTGGGGCAGGTGAAGCGTGTGGCCGACCTCATCAACCAGATCAGTTCGGCGACCATTGAGCAGACTGCAGGGATCGGCCAGGTCAGCGAAGCGGTCGTGCAACTCGATCGGGCCACGCAACAGAACGCCGCACTCGTCGAGGAAAGCGCCGCTGCGGCCGAAAGCCTCAGGCACCAGGCATCCCACCTGACGGAGATGGTGAGCGTCTTCAAGCTTGGCGAACAGACCACGCGACCGACCGCGGCGCCTGCTCAACGGCCTGCGGCCCCGCGTTCCCTTCCAATGGCACGGGCTACGGATGCTCCCACCCCGAAGGCAGCGACTGTTGTTGGAGCCGATCAATGGGAAACGTTCTAAGGGCTTAAGCGCTCTTGAATGGTCACCCTAAACTGGAACAGCTCCATGTCCTCCCTTGTCTCCCCAGAACTTCAAGCCGTCCGGCACGCTGCCCGCGAAGCTGAAAGCATCTCTGATCTCAGCTTGCGCGAATTCCTCAGCTTTCGAATCGGTTCCGAGGAATACGGCATCGACATCCTGCGAGTGCAGGAGATCCGGTCCTACGAAGCTCCGACGCGACTAGCCGGCGCACCCGCCGCCGTGGTCGGCGTGACCAACCTCCGGGGCGTGGTCGTTCCAATCGTCGACTTGCGCATGCATCTCGGAAAGACGTCAGATGTCAACGGCAGCACCGTGATCATCGTGCTAAACGTCGGTGGCACAGTTATCGGCGCCGTCGTGGATGCCGTATCAGATGTCGTGGAGCTGTCTCCGCTTCAAATCAAACCGGTACCCGATCTGCGTCATAACATGGACTTAGCCCACATCAGTGGCATCGCCACCATAGACTCGGCGCAAGGCGCGCGGCTGCTCATCTTGCTGGATATCGAACGCACGATGTCCTCTGCCGAAGTTGGACTACAACTTCCCTTCTGAAGTCCTCCGCGCAGCCCCCAGTCCGGCCTCATGGGTGCTCGTACTCGTGGCTCTTGATGCACTCGTACCTCATCCGGATTGCTTGGCAAAGTACGCGGCGGCCCTCTTTTTTTGATGTCGCGCTCCTCGGTCACGAGCTTGAGCTCGGCCTTCAGGCGGCGCAACAATGGCACTGGGCCGAGGCTATACGCCACGAGGTTCGGAAAAACCGAAGCGGAACGACTGAAATTTCACCTTCCTCCGCACGCACGTCCGACCTAGATTTCTCCCCAGGCGGACCGGGCCCATGGGCCGCCGTCTCCTGGAAGGAGCCCCGACCATGACGACCCTCCTGCTGCCCTTCGACGGATCCGCCAGCGCGCGGCACGGCGTCCGTCACGTCGTCGCCGTGCACCGC
>DATLHT010000475.1:0-5017 GCA_035539795.1 Burkholderiaceae bacterium | reverse complement strand
CCTGTGTCGAAGCCTGTCAACGCTGTGCTCTTGCTTGCGACCATTGTGCAGCATCCTGTTTGCAGGAAACCGACCCAAAAGCCATGGCGCGCTGCATTGCCTTGGATATCGATTGTGCTGAGATATGTCGTCTGGCGACAGCTTTCATGGCGCGCGACAGCGAATTTGCAGGTGCCATCTGTGCAGCGTGTGCGGAAATTTGTGACGAGTGCGGCGGCATTCATCCGCGCAAGTCCGGCAGGCTTGGGCACACTCCTGGCAATGGCTGGCTTGATGTCTTGCACACTCGTCGCCGCACTCGTCGCAAATTTCCGCGCACGTTGCGCAGATGGCTGCTGCAAATTCGCTGTCGCGCGCCATAGCAGCTGTCGCCAGACGACATATCTCAGCACAATCGATATCCAAGGCAATGCAGCGCGCCATGGCTTTGGGGTCGGTTTCCTGCAAACAGGATGCTGCACAATGGTCGCAAGCAAGAGCACAGCGTTGACAGGCTTCGACACAGGACTGGAACTGTTGAAGGGCCATGATTTTCTCCAAAAAAAGAAACATCGTTCGGATCGGCCAGGCAGAAACAAGCGCCGTCTATTCAAAAGCATACGAGGACATCGACGGCAAGCTGCAGGCCTGCGTTTTAGACTGCCGCCGGCGGTAAAAATCCATGCGCAGCGGCATCTTGTCGCGTCCCCGACTAAAATCAATCCCTTGACCTTCCCATGATGGGAACGACGATACTGCTTGCACGGTCATCCTGACAGGAGAAATAACTATGGCCAGCACACTTAACGTGCGGGAAAACACCCTCATGCCACCGGCGCGAACGGAACACTCCTTCGGCATAGAAGGCATGACGTGCGCTTCCTGCGTTGCCAGAGTGGAAAAAGCAATCGGCAAGGTGTCCGGCGTTATTGGTGCCAGCGTCAATCTGGGTAGCGAATCGGCCACCGTCGTCGCGGATCCGTCCGTCGGCTTGAGCGATCTGCAAGCCGCAGTCGAACAAGCCGGCTACCGCGTAGAACAGAAAGAGTTGCAGCTAAACATCGAAGGCATGACATGCGCCTCCTGCGTGAGTCGTGTCGAAAAAGCCTTGCGCAAGCTACCCGGCGTCATGCAAGCCGAGGTGAACCTGGCATCGGAAAGCGCGCGCGTCACGCTGACCTCAGGCGTGTCAGCGCAGGAAGTAGTGGCTGCGGTCGAAAAGGCCGGTTATCACGCCACACCGCGCAGCAGCGTCGCCGACACACCCAGCAGCACCAAGTCGGACAGCAAGACGGGGCTGGCTGTTGCGCTCGCTGCCACCCTATCGCTGCCGCTGGCGTTGCCCATGCTATTCGAGCTGTTCGGCATCCACCTCATGCTGCCGGGCTGGGTGCAGTGGCTGCTCGCCACGCCGGTCCAGTTCTGGCTCGGCGCCCGCTTCTACCGGGCGGGCTGGAAAGCGGTGAAGGCCGGTGCCGGCAACATGGACTTGCTGGTAGCGCTGGGCACCAGCGCGGCCTATGGCTTGAGCACGTACCAGCTCATTGTGCATGCACAGGATGGCATGCAGCATTTGTACTTCGAGGCCGCCGCCGTGGTCATCACGCTGGTGCTGCTGGGTAAATGGCTGGAGGCGCGCGCCAAGCGACAGACCGCCTCGGCCATCCGCGCGCTGCAGGTCTTGCGGCCGGACATCGCCCGGGTGCGGCGCAACAGTGTGGAGAGCGACATCGCGATTGCTCTGGTGCGCGTCGGCGACCTGATCGTTGTGCGGCCGGGCGAGCGCATTCCAGTCGATGCCAGCGTGCTCGAAGGCGCCAGCCATGTGGACGAGTCGCTGATGACCGGCGAAAGCCTGCCGGTCGCCAAGCACGTCGGCGACAAGGTGATCGGCGGCGCCATCAATGGCGATGGCTTGCTGCTGTTGCACACCGATGCCATCGGCGCGGAAACCACGCTGTCGCGCATCATCCGTCTGGTGGAAAGCGCGCAGTCGGCCAAGGCGCCGATCCAGCATCTGGTCGACAAGGTCAGCGCCGTCTTCGTGCCGGTGGTATTGCTGATTGCGCTGGCGACGTTTGCCGGCTGGTGGCTGTACACAGGCAACGCCGAAACCGCCATCCTCAATGCCGTGGCGGTACTCGTGATCGCCTGTCCGTGCGCCCTCGGGCTGGCCACGCCCGCCGCCATCATGGCCGGCACGGGCGTCGGCGCGCAACACGGCATTCTCATCAAGGATGCCGAAGCGCTGGAAGTGGCGCACAAGGTGAGCACCGTCGTGTTCGACAAGACCGGCACGCTAACGGAAGGCAAACCCGCCCTTGCCGACCTGGTGCCGTTCCAGCTGGAGCACAACGAGCTGCTGCAGCTGGCCGCCTCGGTGCAGCAGGGCAGCGAGCATCCTCTGGCCCGCGCCGTGCTGCAAGCGGCGCAGGCGCAAAACGTCCCTCCCTTGCCGGTCACTGACGTGCAGGCGCTGCCCGGACGCGGCCTTGCCGCCCGTGTGCATGGCATGGAATTGCGGCTCGGCAGCCCCCGTCTGATGCGGGAGATGGAGGTCGATCTTGCGCCTTTGCAGGCACGCGCCACGGAACTGGAGCGTAGCGGCCATACAGTGTCCTGGCTGGCGGCAATGCCGAACCGGCTGCTCGGCTTGATTGCCTTTGGCGACCGTCCCAAGGCCAGCGCCGGCCATGCCGTCAGCCGTCTGCATCGCCTCGGGGTGCAAACCGTGCTGCTGACCGGCGACAACCGTGGCAGCGCGGAAGCGGTCGGCAAAGCACTCGGCATCGACCGCATCGTGGCCGAGGTCCTGCCGGCAGACAAAGCCGCACAAGTAAGTGCCCTGAAGCAATCCGGCCAGGTCGTGGCCATGATCGGCGACGGCATCAACGACGCCCCCGCCCTGGCCGCAGCGGATGTCGGCATCGCCATGTCCACCGGCACCGACGTCGCCATGCATACGGCGGGCGTGACCCTGATGCGGGGCGACCCGGCGCTGGTGGCGGATGCCATCGACATCTCGCGCCGTACTTACCGCAAGATCCAGCAGAACCTGTTCTGGGCCTTTATTTACAACCTGGTCGGCATTCCGCTGGCGGCCTTCGGCATGCTCAATCCGGTGCTGGCCGGCGCAGCCATGGCCTTCAGCTCGGTCAGCGTCATCGGCAACGCGCTGCTGCTCAAGCGCTGGCGGCCTGCCAACCCGCAGCATTGATACATGGAGGACAACATGAATATTGGACAGGCCGCCCAAGCCACCGGCGTCACCGCCAAGATGATCCGGTACTACGAAAGCATCCATTTGATCCGCCAGAGCCGGCGCACCGACGCCGGTTACCGGACTTACGGCGAGAACGACCTGCACACGCTGCACTTCATCAAGCGAGCGCGCAAGCTGGGCTTTTCTCTGGAACAGATTCGGAATCTGCTGTCGCTGTGGGAAGATTCGGCACGCGCCAGCGCCGATGTCAAAGCCATCGCCCTCGCCCATGTGGCTGAACTGGACAAGCGCATCATTGAACTGACGGAAATGCGCGACACCCTGCGTCATCTGGCCCACGCCTGCAGCGGCGACCAGCGGCCGGATTGTCCGATTCTGACGGGTCTGGCGGACAACACGGAAGACAGCTGCCAGAAGTCTTGCGCTGTGTCCTGAGCCCTGCGTTCAGTCGGTGTGATGGATTTCAATCGTGGTATGGACGATTTCCTCGTGCACGCCGAGCCAACTGCGCAGCTTCTTCGGCGTCAGGCTGCGGTCGGACGTGACCACGCTTACGGCGCAGGAATACGCCTGCCGGCCGACACGCCACACATGCAGATCCACGATACGCGTATCGCTCCCGGCGGAGCCGGTCTCGACCGCTGTGCGGATTTCCTGGACCAACGGATGATCCATTTCACGGTCGAGCAGTACCTTGCCGGTTTCCTTGAGTAGACTTTTTGCCCACACTGCCACCAGCACGGCACCCGCGATCCCCATGACCGGATCGAGCCATGACCAGCCATAAAGCCAGCCACCAGCCAGCGCGGCAATCGCCAGCACGGAGGTGGCGGCATCGGTCACGACGTGGATATACGCCGCTTTCAGATTGAGATCGTGATGGCCATGGTGACGGTCATGGTGATGGTCATGGTCATGGTCGTGGTGATGACCATGATGTTCCTCATTGCCGTGATGGTGCTCATGACCATGATCATGTCCATGGTGATGGTGGTGCGCGCCGCCAAGAATAAAGGCGCAGGCGATATTCACGGCCAGGCCGAACGCAGCGACCAACATCGCTTCCTGATACTGGATGGGTTGCGGCGACAGCATGCGCTCGACCGACCCCACGACCATCATCGCTGCAATGCCCAGCAGGAACAGCGCGCTGGAAAAGCCCGCCAGCACTTCGATCTTCCAAGTACCGAAAGCAAAGCGCTCGTCGCGCGCGTAACGGCGCGCCGCCGCATAGGCAAAAGCGCTCAAGCCGATCGCCAGCGCATGCGAACTCATGTGCCAGCCGTCCGCCAGCAAGGCCATGGAGTTGAACCACCACCCCGCCACGATTTCCACCACCATCGTCACGGCGGTAATCCACATCACCATCCACGTGCCGCGTTCAGCCTTGCTGGTGTCGTGGTCAAAGACGTGTTCGTGGGTCCATTGAGAATCTTTGTCTGGATGCATCTGAAGTCGCTTGCGAAAGTGTGGGAGGGTCTGAGGGCAGTCTTCGACATGCGGCGCCCGGCGGTGGGCCCGGCAAGAGCTTATACCAATCCCGACCTAAAACATGACAGAGGGAATCGATGGATTTTTTCGACTGGCAAGGCACGAGGCGGCGCCATAGCCGCAGCCATGGCAACAACGAGCAACGCCGCCAGACGGAAAAAGACGCGATTTCATGTCACGTTTTAGGTCGGGATTGGTATTAGATCTCGGCATGTCTGCCGAGGTGCCATTGTACCGGCTCAAATGCTGAATTGCCGATATGCAACAGAAGCTGGTGTATGGCGACGCCAAAGACGGTGCAAGAAAGTGTAGACGCATAAGAAA
>DATLHT010000474.1:0-11969 GCA_035539795.1 Burkholderiaceae bacterium | reverse complement strand
ATCTGGTGGTGTTCATCGAGCGCGGCCAACGCCGTATTCTGGTGAACTACGCGAAGCGGCAGGTTGGCAACAAGGTGTATGGTGGGCAGTCGTCCCATCTGCCCCTGAAGCTGAACATGGCCGGGGTGATTCCGCCGATCTTCGCATCGTCGATCATTCTGTTCCCGGCCACGATCGCAGGCTGGTTTGCGTCTGGCGATCAGGCATCGGGCGTAGGAAGATTCATCCGGGATCTGGCGGCAACGCTGGCCCCGGGGCAGCCGGTGTACATCATGCTGTACGCGGCCGCGATTATCTTCTTCTGTTTCTTCTACACGGCGCTGGTCTACAACAGCCGGGAAGTGGCAGATAACCTGAAGAAGAGCGGTGCCTTCATTCCGGGTATCCGGCCGGGTGAGCAGACGACGCGGTACATCGACAAGATCCTGGTGCGTTTGACGCTGGCCGGTGCGATCTACATTACGTTGGTGTGTCTGTTGCCAGAGTTTCTGGTGCTGCGCTGGAATGTACCGTTCTACTTCGGTGGAACCTCGCTGCTGATTATCGTGGTCGTGACGATGGACTTCATGGCGCAAGTGCAGTCTTACGTGATGTCCCAGCAGTATGAGTCGCTGATGAAGAAGGCGAACTTCAAGGGTAATTTGACGGCCCGCTAAAAAGCGGAGCAGATGAGACCTGCGGAACAACAGAATGGCAAAAGACGACGTCATCCAGATGCAGGGTGAGGTACTTGAAAACCTCCCGAATGCGACGTTTCGAGTCAAGCTGGAAAACGGCCATGTTGTACTGGGCCACATCTCCGGCAAGATGCGGATGCACTATATTCGTATCTTGCCTGGCGACAAGGTGACAGTCGAACTGACACCGTACGATCTTTCGCGGGCGCGGATTGTTTTCCGCTCCAAGTAAGCGAAGGCGCGCGGAGTGGATTAGAGGAAGAGGAAAATCATGAAAGTGCTGGCTTCTGTTAAGCGCATTTGCCGCAATTGCAAAATTATCAAGCGTAACGGCGTTGTTCGCGTGATCTGCTCGTCGGATCCGCGTCACAAGCAGCGCCAAGGCTAATTCAGGCCATGACATACGGCATCAAAGAGGATTGACGAATGGCACGTATCGCAGGGGTCAACATCCCGAACCATCAGCATACCGAAATCGGCTTGACGGCGATTTACGGTCTCGGCCGCTCGCGCGCTCGCAAGATCTGCGCTGAGACCGGTGTTCCGCTCAACAAGAAGGTCAAAGACCTGACGGACGCGGATCTCGAGAAGCTGCGTGACGAAGTGGGCAAGTACGTCGTTGAAGGCGATCTGCGCCGTCAAACGACGATGGACATCAAGCGCCTGATGGATCTGGGCTGCTACCGTGGCGTCCGTCACCGCAAGGGTCTGCCGATGCGCGGTCAGCGCACCAAGACCAATGCACGCACCCGCAAGGGTCCGCGCAAGGCCGCTCAATCGCTGAAGAAGTAATTGTCCGGCCGGGCACAGCATAGACGCATAGGAACTGGTAATGGCAAAAGCTCCAAACAATGCGGCGCAGCGCGCGCGCAAGAAGGTTAAGAAGAACATCGCGGACGGTATCGCTCACGTCCACGCGTCGTTCAACAACACGATCGTGACCATCACCGACCGCCAGGGTAATGCCCTGTCGTGGGCGACGGCTGGCGGTCAGGGCTTCAAGGGCTCGCGCAAGTCGACGCCGTTCGCAGCTCAGGTTGCTGCGGAGCAGGCTGGTCGCGCTGCGATCGAGCAAGGCATCAAGAACCTGGAAGTCCGTATCACGGGTCCGGGTCCGGGTCGCGAGTCGACCGTGCGTGCCCTCAACAACCTCGGCATCAAGATTGGTGTGATCGAGGACGTGACGCCGGTGCCGCACAACGGTTGCCGCCCGCCGAAGCGCCGTCGTATCTAAGCACTGCTTTGCGCAATCCGGGCTTGCTCCGGAGCGTGTGAGTGCTATAATTAAACGTTAGCCTGCTGAATTCCGTTCAGCAGGTTTTCGTTTTCCATAAGCCCACCGTCTGGCGAACAACTTTCCCGTGGAAAGTGCTTGCCGGACTCATGGCGCGTTGTCGCCATGATTGAACAGTAAGGACACAAAGTGGCACGTTATATCGGCCCGAAGGCCAAACTCTCCCGCCGTGAAGGCACAGATCTGTTCCTGAAGAGCGCCCGTCGCTCGCTCGCCGATAAGTGCAAGCTGGACAGCAAGCCTGGTCAGCACGGTCGCACCTCCGGTGCTCGCACCTCCGACTATGGTAATCAGCTGCGCGAGAAGCAGAAGGTTAAGCGTATCTACGGTGTGCTGGAGCGTCAGTTCCGCCGCTATTTTGCCGAGGCTGACCGCCGCAAGGGCAATACCGGCGAGAAGCTGCTGCAGTTGCTCGAATCGCGCCTCGACAATGTGGTGTATCGCATGGGCTTCGGCTCGACCCGCGCTGAAGCGCGCCAGCTGGTATCGCACAAGGCGGTCACGGTGAACGGTGCCGTCCTGAACATCCCGTCGGCCCAGATCAAGGCTGGCGATGTGGTGGCGGTGCGTGAAAAATCCAAGAGCCAGGCGCGTATCGTCGATTCGCTGCAACTGGCTGAGCAGAACGGTATGCCGAGCTGGGTGACCGTCGATTCCAAGAAGATGGAAGGCGTGTTCAAGCAAGCTCCGGATCGTGCCGATATTGCTGGCGATATCAACGAAAGCCTGATCGTCGAACTGTATTCGCGTTGATGCCTTCGAGTTGGGGGATGTCGCAGCCATGCGTCTCGTCCGGCTCTGGTCCATCACGTTTCCTCCTCCCAGCCCGATGTGCCTGGTCACGTCGGGCTTATTTCCCGTCGCAGGATGGGAATTTCAGGTTCCAACCGTCAGCCTTATCGGTGTAACGAGCCGAGGGTATTGAAAAGGACTACCGATGACAGCACTCCTGAAGCCCAAAATTATTGCCGTCGAGTCGCTCGGTGAGCATCACGCCAAAGTCGTGATGGAGCCGTTCGAGCGCGGTTACGGCCACACGCTTGGCAATGCGCTGCGGCGTGTTCTGCTTTCCTCCATGAACGGCTTCGCCCCGACGGAAGTGACCATCGCTGGCGTCGTGCATGAGTATTCGACCATCGACGGCGTGCAGGAAGACGTTGTCAACCTGCTGCTGAACCTCAAGGGTGTGGTGTTCAAGCTCCACAACCGAGAGGAAGTCACGGTCTCGTTGCGCAAGGATGGTGAAGGCGTGGTGACGGCTGCCGATATCGAGCTGCCGCATGATGTCGAGATCATCAACCCGGATCACGTTATCGCTCACCTGTCTGCCGGCGGCAAGCTGGACATGCAGCTGAAGGTCGAGCAGGGCCGCGGCTATGTGCCGGGCAACGTGCGCAAGTTTGGTGACGAGTCGGGCAAGGTGATCGGCCGCATCGTGCTGGACGCCTCGTTCTCGCCGGTGCGTCGCGTGTCGTACGCCGTTGAATCGGCGCGGGTCGAGCAGCGTACCGACCTCGACAAGCTGGTCATGAACATCGAAACCAACGGTGTGATTTCCCCGGAAGAAGCGATCCGCCAGTCGGCCCGCATCCTGGTCGATCAGCTGTCGGTGTTCGCGGCCCTCGAGGGTACGGAAACCGCCGGCGAGGCAGCGGCCAGCCGTGCACCGCAGATCGATCCGATCCTGCTGCGCCCGGTCGACGATCTGGAACTCACGGTTCGTTCGGCGAACTGCCTGAAGGCCGAGAACATCTACTACATCGGCGACCTGATCCAGCGTACCGAGAACGAATTGCTCAAGACCCCGAACCTGGGTCGCAAGTCGCTCAACGAAATCAAGGAAGTTCTGGCTTCGCGCGGGCTCACGCTCGGCATGAAGCTGGAAAACTGGCCGCCTGCTGGCCTGGAGAAGTAATTCGCGCTCGGGGGTGGTTGTCCCGAAGCGATGCAAGGCTGGCCAGCAATGGCCAGTCAATTGATCATACCGGCCCGCGCCGTGTGCCTGGTTTTGCCAGGACATGTCGATAGAAGAGCTGGTTAAACACTTAACGTAAAGGAACTATCATGCGTCACCGTCATGGTTTGCGGAAACTGAACCGCACCTCGTCGCACCGTCTCGCGATGCTGCGCAATATGTCCAACTCGCTGCTGCGCCACGAGCTGATCAAGACCACCCTGCCGAAGGCCAAAGAGCTGCGCAAGGTCGTCGAGCCGCTTATCACCCTGAGCAAGAACGATACCGTTGCCAATCGCCGCCTCGCGTTCAACCGCCTGCGTGATCGCGAAATGGTCACCAAGCTGTTCACCGAACTGGGCCCGCGTTTCGCGACCCGTCCGGGCGGCTACACCCGTATCCTCAAGTTTGGTTTCCGTGTGGGCGACAATGCGCCGATGGCGCTGGTCGAACTGCTGGACCGTCCGGAAGTGGCGGAAGAGTCGGCAGAAGTCGTCGAAGCGTAATCCCTGCATTCCTCTGGAATGCAGGCCGGTGTGACGGATTGAAGTGTCGCACCGGCGGGCACGCCGATCATGGTTGCCCTACAATCAGGCCAAGCGGTTCGCTTGGCCTTTTTCTTTGGGGACGGCACGATGCATCGTCAACATGAGACATCTTCGCCGGACACGCATCCGGAAGATATCGACGCGGTCTGGATGGTCTTCACGACCTTGCCCAGTGAGGAGGCGGCGCAGCGTCTGTCGCGTGTCGTCCTGGAGGCTCGGGTTGCGGCATGCGTGAACTGCGGTGCCGCGAGCCGGTCCGAGTACTGGTGGGAAGATCGGCTGGAAACTGCGCAGGAATGGCCGCTGACGATCAAGACCACGCGAGGCCGCTACGCCGCGCTCGAGGCGCTGATCCTGGCGCATCATCCCTACGATGTGCCGGAGATCGTGGCATGGCCGGTTGCCGCGGGTGTGCCGGCCTATCTGGACTGGGTGCGCGCGACATGTGCGCCTCTTCTCGCAGGCAAGTGAGCCGGCAGGGAGTGCGTAACAACATGATGATAAGACGGGGGTGGGTGTGGTAGTCAAGATTCGGGCTTTTCTGGCGTGGTGCCTGCTGATGCTGGCATGTGCGGGCGCGGCGCAAGCTGCCCAGGAGTTCCTGCCGCCGGAGCAGGCCTTCAAGGCCTCGGTCACCGTGCCAGACGCGCGCACGCTGGAGGTATCGTTCGCGATTGCCAAGGGCTACTACATGTACCGCGAGCAGTTTGCCTTCACGGCCACGCCTGATGCCGTGCGGCTAGGTGCTCCGGTCTATCCCAGGGGCCTCGTCAAGTACGACGAGACCTTCGCCAAGGAGCTCGAGACCTACCACGATCAGGTTGCGATCCGCATCCCCATCGAGACGCCGGGGCAGCCATTCACGCTGACGATCCGTTCCCAGGGATGTGCGGACAAGGGCATCTGCTATCCACCCATGGATACCTCCTATGCTATCCGGGATGGCGCGGCAACGCTCCTGGCCGAGCCGGCCATATCTGGCACGACGGAGCCACCCGCAGCCGCGCCAGCGGCGACCGCGGGCGAGGACGAGACCAGCCGCATCGCCAGTGCGCTGGCCAGCCGCAACCTGCTGACCATCGCTGCGCTGTTCTTCGGCCTTGGCCTGTTGTTGACCTTTACCCCGTGCGTGTTGCCGATGGTGCCGATCCTGTCGTCCATCGTCGTGGGCGAGCACGTCTCGCGCACGCGCGCGCTGTGGGTCTCGCTGGCCTATGTGGCTGGCATGGCGGTGGTGTACACCGCCATCGGCGTCGCAGCGGGACTGCTGGGCGAGGGGCTGGCGGCCACGCTGCAGAAGCCGTGGGTCATCGGCCTGTTCGCAGCGCTGATGGTGGCGCTGGCGCTGTCCATGTTCGGGCTGTACGAACTGCAGCTGCCTGCGCGCTGGCAGGCTGCGCTGACGGCAGCGTCGCAACGCCAGTCGGGGGGGCAGCTGGCCGGCGCAGCGGGCATGGGTGCGCTGTCCGCCCTGATCGTCGGCCCCTGCGTCACGGCACCGCTGGCCGGCGTGCTGGCGTATATCGCCCAGACCGGCGATGCCGTGATCGGCGGCAGCGCGCTATTTGCCATGGCGCTCGGTATGGGCGTGCCGCTGGTGCTGGTCGGCGTGGGTGCGGGCAACTTGCTGCCGCGTGCCGGTCGCTGGATGGAAAACACCAAGCGCTTTTTCGGTTTCCTGCTGCTGGCCGTGGCCATCTGGATGGTGGCGCTGGTGGCGCCTGCCTGGGTTGGCATGGTGGCTTGGGCGGCGTGGTTGCTGTTGGGCGCGACGTTCCTGGGTGCGTTCGATGCGCTCGGTGAGGGCGCGGGCGGGATCCGGCGGCTGGGCAAGGGCGTGGGCATCATCGCCGCAGTCTGTGGCGTCCTGCTGCTGCTCGGGCTGGCATCCGGCGGGCGCGATCCATTGCAGCCGCTGGCACATCTGAGTGTCTCGCGGGCGAATGCTTCATCCCAGCATGGCGTGACGTTTGAGCGCGTGCGCAGTGTGGTTGAACTGGAGGCCGCGGTGGCGGAGGCCGCGCGCCAGCAACGCCCGGTGATGCTCGATTTCTACGCCGACTGGTGCATCAGCTGCAAAGAGATGGAGCGTTTCACCTTCGTCGATCCGCGCGTGCAGCAGGCGCTGTCCAATGTCGTGCTGCTGCAGGCCGATGTCACGGCGAACAACGCGGATGACAAGGCGCTGCTCAAGCGCTTCGACCTGTTCGGGCCGCCGGGAATCCTGTTCTTTGGCAAGGATGGCAAGGAACTGCCGGTGCGCGTTATCGGTTTCCAGTCAGCCGACAAGTTTGTCGAAAGTCTGGCCCGTGCCGGCTTCACGCCCGGCGCCTGACGCGTGATCGATCGCCCTTGATCGTCCCTAATCGCGGGACAGGCGGGCGATGCCGAAAACGGCGCTCAATATCACGATGACCGCGGCCATCAGGCCCATTGTCCACCAGAAACCATCGCCTTCCGCGATCCACGGCATGCGCACGAAATTCATGCCGAAGATGCCGGTAATCAGTGTCAATGGCATGAACAGCGCGGTGATCAGCGTCAGCAGCCGCATGGTCCGGTTGGTACGGTGTGCCACTGCCGAAAAATGGATCTGCACCGCGGACTCGATGGAATCTTCGAGGCGTCGCGCGTGGGTCAGCACACGCGATACATGCTCCATGACATCGTTGATGCGGACCAGCAGCGCATCATCTGTTGCGTGCGGTGAGGGCGCTTCATTGGTGCGGCTGTAGGTGTTGTCGAGCAACGTGTCGCGGAATTCCTGCAGTGCATCGCGCTGTTCCTCGCACAGGTGCTCGAGCTTGCGCAACTGGATGCGCGCATCGAGCAGACCTTCCCATCCCGAAAAGCCATAGCGTGGATTCAGCAGCGCGCGCTGCCAGCGATCCAGCTGGCGCGTGAGTGGTGCACGCAGTTCGAGATAGCGGTCGACCATGGCATTCAGCAGCCGTAACATCAGGTCTTCCGGGCGCGTCGGCGGGCGGATGCCATGCACGACCGTGTGCGAGGTGGCCCGGCCATTGGGCGTGAATTCGAGCAGCCGGCGGCGTACCTGTTCCAGCGTGCGCGATTGGCCCGGCCGCACCGTCACGAGCACGTGATCGAATACGAAGAATGCCACGGGTTGTGTGTCGATCTTCGCCAGTGCCGGCACGAAGCCGGCGCTCCGCCGCGGACGCTGCGCCTGCGCGGTGGCGGCATGTTCGGTCTCCGCCTGCACGATCTGGTCGGTCGTCTGCATGGTGAGCTTGCGAAAGATCACCATGTCATAGACGTTGGTCGTATCGAAGTACGAGGGGTGGGCCGGATTGGTCGCGTCCTGCAGGTGCAGGTCGAGAATGGTGGCACCGGTCAGGGTCTGCACCGTCTTGCGCCAGCTGTCCGGATTGGCTACCACTTCGTCGAACTGGCTGTCGATCCAGACGAAATGTTCGCTGTCTGCCGGCGGGCCGTCCAGGAAGGCGTGCGCCGCCTCAAGTGACTCGAGCGGCAGGGCGCGGTCTGTGGCGAAGCCGGTCAGCAGCATGATCGCTCTTACGTGCGCAGCAGGCGCGCCGCATCGCGCGCGAAGTATGTGAGGATGCCATCAGCGCCGGCACGCTTAAATGCCAGTAGCGACTCCATCATCACCTTGTCGTGATCCAGCCAGCCATTCTGTGCGGCGGCCTTGAGCATCGCGTACTCGCCGCTCACCTGGTAGGCGTAGGTGGGAAAGCGGAACTCGTCCTTGACCCGGCGCACCACATCGAGATAGGGCATGCCCGGCTTCACCATCACCATGTCGGCACCTTCGGCAATGTCTAGTCCGACTTCGCGCAGGGCCTCATCGGTGTTGGACGGATCCATCTGGTAGGTCATCTTGTTGCCCTTGCCGAGATTGGCGGCAGAGCCGACGGCGTCCCGGAACGGGCCGTAGAAGGCCGAGGCATACTTGGCGGAGTAGGCCATGATGCGCGTGTAGATATGGCCGTGCGTCTCGAGTGCATGGCGAACCGCGCCGATACGGCCGTCCATCATGTCCGACGGGGCGACGATATCGACGCCGGCAGCGGCCTGCGTCAGTGCCTGCTGCACGAGAATGGCGACGGTCTCGTCGTTCAGTACATAACCATCGTCGTCCAGCACGCCGTCCTGGCCATGGCTGGTGTATGGGTCGAGTGCCACGTCGGTCATGATGCCCAACTCGGGGAAGCGCGCCTTCAGTGCGCGCACCACACGCGGAATCAGGCCGTCGGGGTTGGCTGCTTCGATGCCGTCAGGCGTTTTCAGGATCGGGTTGATGACCGGAAACAGCGCCATTACCGGAATGCCGAGGTTGACGCAGTCCTGTGCGACTTCCAGCAGCAGATCGAGGGACAGGCGTTCCACGCCGGGCATCGAGGCTACCGCCTCGCGCTGCTGCTCGCCGTCAGTGACGAACACCGGGTAGATCAGGTCGTCCGTCGTCAGTTGGTGTTCACGCATCAGGCGGCGCGAAAAATCATCGCGGCGCATGCGGCGGGGGCGGGTTTCCGGGTACATCGACATCTCAGGTTCTCTCGTGTGACGGGGTGGGCGAAGCGGGCGGCGTGGACGTTATGGCATCGCCACCCTCCTTGCGGGCTTCAGGCAGGCCGAGCCAGCCGGCCAGCACCTGCTGCGCGGGCTCGATGCCCTTGCGCTTGAGGCTGGAAAAAAGTTGGGCGGTGAGCGGCGCGCCGTCCGGAGCTTGCTGGCGATAGTCTGCCAGGACCCGGCGGGCTTCGCGCAGGGCCTGCGCCGATTCGCTGCTGTTCAGTTTATCGGCTTTGGTCAGCAGAACATGGATTGGTTTGCCTGTCGGCAGAAACCACTCCACCATCTGGCAGTCCAGATCGGTGAACGGGCGGCGCGCATCCATCATGATCACCAGGCCGGCCAGCTGCGCGCGCGTGGCAATGTAGTCGCCCAGCAGTTGCTCCCAGTGCGCCTTGGCCGCGCCCGGTACCTGGGCATAGCCGTAACCGGGTAGGTCGACCAGATAGCCATAGGTATGGTCACGCTTGGCCGTGCCGATCTCGAAAAAATTGATGTGTTGCGTGCGACCGGGCGTCTTGCTCGAAAAGGCGAGCCGTTTCTGGTTGCACAGGATGTTGATGGCCGTCGATTTGCCAGCGTTCGAGCGGCCAGCGAAGGCCACTTCCGGCACGGCAGTGGCGGGCAGGTCGCGCAAGTGATTAACGGTAGTGAAGAAGCGGGCCTGATGAAGAAGCGACATGCGGAGCCATGAAAAGTGAGCGTGGCGGGACTGGCCAGGAGCGGTCAAGTCCCGTTCGGGAGGCGCCTGCACCCCGGACGGGCAGGCTGGCGGCCAGCGAAGGCGGTCCGGCAGCCTCAAAATGACAAGGTTTTTATTGTACAATACCGCGGTTAACGGATTCCCATCCCCGCAGGCTGCGCGTGCCTTCCCGCGAATGCCCCACGCATGTTCCATGGCTGGGGGCGCGGTGCAAGGTGGGGGGTGCCCCTGGCACGCGCGGGAATCCGGTCATGGTCGGGCGAGTGCGCCGGGCGCACCGTTCGCGGTGCTTCTGCACGAGATCTCCATGGCAGCAGAATCCAAAACAATTCAGACAAGGTGTGTGCGAATGAACCGCATTGCGAAACTCCTCGCTGTCGCTGCAATGTCCCTCGCGGCGACTGTCCATGCTGCCGATCCGGCTGCCGCCAAAGCCGATCCGGCCAAGGGCGAAACCCTCTATGGCCAGGGCGCGGCTGATCGCAATATTCCCGCATGCGCCAGCTGTCATGGTGCTAACGGCAACAGCCCGGCCGGCGCCAACCCGAGCCTGGCTGGGCAGAACGCCGCCTATCTGCACAAGCAGCTGGTGAATTTCGCCGCCGGCAAGGATCGCCAGAACGCCATCATGACCCCGTACGCGAAGGCCATGAGCGATCAGGAAATGCGCGACGTCGCGGCCTATCTGGAAAAGCAGAAGCCGAAGCTCAATTCCGCGAAGAACCCGAAGACCGTTGAACTCGGCCAGAAGATCTTCCGTGGCGGTATTGCCGCCAAGGGCGTGCCGGCATGCGCGGCCTGCCATGGCGCGACCGGCGCGGGCATCCCGAACCAGTATCCGCGTATCGGCGGCCAGTGGGCCGAGTACACGGAAGCGCAGTTGGTGGCCTTCCGCAGCGGTGCCCGCCACAACAATGCGCCGATGACGCAGATCGCCGCCAAGATGTCCGACGCGGAAATCAAGGCCGTATCGGATTACATCGCGGGCGTGCGTTGATGGCATGACGCCCCGTCCGGGTGGCGCCGGACATCGGAGCGCCTGAACTGGCGCTCCGGCTGCGAAACAAACGCAACCAAACGCCCCGACCAGTATCAAAGAGGGTGGCTACGCGTCCACCCTCTTTTTTTGTTTTAGGTATCCCCATGTCGGTCTCCACTTCGGGTCTGCACCTGAAGACTTCCCACCGCGTCCTGCGGGAGCTGGTCGAACTACTGTCGTCGATGCGCTTCGCCATCGCGCTGCTGACGATCATTTCCATTGCCAGCATCGTCGGCACGGTGCTCAAGCAGAACGAGCCATACAACAATTACGTCAACCAGTTTGGACCATTCTGGGCCGAGCTGTTTCATGCGCTCTCCCTGCAGCGTGTGTACAGCGCGTGGTGGTTCCTGCTGATCCTGGCCTTCCTGGTCATTTCCACCTCGCTCTGTCTGCTCCGCAACACGCCCAAGATGGTGCGGGACATGCGCGCCTGGAAAGAGAATATCCGCGAGGGCAGCCTGCGGGCCTTCGGTCATCGCCATGAATTCGAAGCACCCCTGGGCCGCGCCGCGGCGCTGGAGCGCGTGCAGGCGCTGCTGGCCAATCGCGGCTTCCGCATGCGCACCGCGGCGCATCCGAACGGTACGCTGATCGCGGCCAAAGCCGGTGCAACCAACAAGATCGGCTACATCCTCGCGCACAGCGCCATCGTGGTGATCTGTATTGGCGGCCTGCTCGATGGCGACATGCTGATCCGCATGCAGATGTGGCTCGGCGACAAAGAGCCGGTGCGCGGCAATGCCGTGATCGCCGAGATCCCTGCCAAGCATCGCCTGTCGACGCAGAACCCGGGGTTCCGCGGCAACGCTTTCGTGCCCGAGGGCGGTACGGTGTCCACGGCGATCCTGAACATCGCCGATGGCGCGCTGGTCCAGGACCTGCCGTTCTCCATCACGCTCAAGAAATTCCGTGTCGACTATTACTCCACCGGGATGCCCAAGCTGTTTGCCAGTGATGTAATCATTACCGACCATGCAACCGGCAAGACGCGCGAAGCGACCATCGAGGTAAACAAGCCGCTGATCGTCGATAACATTGCTATCTACCAATCGAGCTTCGAAGATGGTGGCTCGCGCCTGGCGTTTGCCGGCTATCCGATGCAGGGCGGTACGGCGGCTCCGTTCAAACTGAGCGGCAGCGTCGGCGGTAACACGGAGCTCACCGGTCCGCGCGGCGCCCGCTACACCGTGGAGT
>DATLHT010000473.1:0-6625 GCA_035539795.1 Burkholderiaceae bacterium | reverse complement strand
CCGTAGCGTTTGTCGCTCATTCTGCAAAGCGGAAATGTCCGCTGTGCAGCACGATGTTTCTTGCCCCGGTCATCTTGAAAAGCACTTCTGCCACGCGTTCGATATCTTCCCGGTGGCTCATGAAAGCCCGCAGCAAATCCTCGCTGCGATAAGAGCGCGCGCCGAAATGATCCTCCAGCGCCTCTGCGGTGATGGCATAGGTTGCCGGTCCCCCGTCTATCGTGACGGCACACTGCAACCGTGGCGTAGCGGCGCAGTACGCCGGTCGTTCGCAAGAAAACTCGATCGTGCCCATATAGCAAGGTCTCTTCCTGCTCCCATGTCCGAAGCCTCCCGGCATGACCGATGCCCTTGCCGGCAGGGCTTGCTCCACAGCATGCCGCCAGGCCACATGCGGCGAAGACCCGGACGCAACGCCCGACTGCGTCGCAGACAGCACCTGGAAATCCATCGTGACGTCGCGCATGCGGTCAAACCAGCAGGCGGAATCTGTCTTTACGCTCCAAGCTTAGCCCAGCGGCCTGCGCGGAAATTGACGCACGTCAATGACAAGCTGCATCGCGCACCTACACTGGAAGTGCAGTCCATCCACGCACTGCCACACATCAGGAGCTTGCGATGAACCAAGGCATCATTGTCTATTACTCCCGCACCGGTACTGTTCGGCAACTCGCCGACGCCTTGGCAGAGCATCTGGGATGGCCCGTAGCCGAAATCGCGGATGTCAAGAGCCGAGCGGGCCTGAGCGGCGACCTGCGCTGCGTGCTCGACACGCTTCTGCACCACCCTGTTCAATACCGTTACAGCGGGCCGGCGCTCGACCGCTACGATCATGTCATCGTTCTTGCGCCGGTATGGATGGGCCGACTGGCAGCCCCGATGCGCAGTTTTCTGGCAGACAATCTGACTGCAATGTCACATGTCGCGCATGTATCAGCCATCTGCGTGATGGCAGCACGTGGGGGTTACCGGGCGATTACCGAGATTAGCCGGTTAACCGCCAGGACACTTGCATCCACCCTGGTGGTACTGCAACGCGATGTTCTGAGTGGGACCGTTACGGCGGATATCGATCGCTTTGCACAGTCGCTACGCTTGGCAGACTTGAGTGCGCATCCTGTTCAGCGACCCGCCTGGTTATCGCCCAATGCAACCTGAAACAAGCCGTGCGCTTCCGGCACGTGGCGACAAGCGACGCGGAGCGCTTCCATGTTGCACCTCCCCCTGGCGTGCAGCCAGCGCCTCCGGATCGAGCAACTGAATGGATTTACCACGCACTGAAATGAGTGATTCCTGCTGGAAGCGCGACAGCGTGCGACTCACGGTCTCCAGCGTCAAGCCAAGAAAGCTGCCGATATCTTCGCGCGTCATGCGCAGAACAAAGGATGTCGCCGAGTAACCGCGCTCGCGGTAGCGCTCGGAAAGGCCCAACAGGAATGCAGCCACACGCTGCTCGGCCGACAAGCTACCCAGCAACAGCATCTGGTGTGATTCCCTGACGATTTCCGCACTGAACATCTTGTGCAGCCCTCGCTGCAGTGGCACGACCTCGCGGCAAAGCGCCTCGAGAAGTTGAAAGGGGATCACGCAGACTGCGCTGTCCTCGAGCGCCACCGCGTCGCACCGGTAGGCCTCGTGACAGATACCCTCCATACCGAGAGCATCTCCGGCCATATAGAAGCCGGCGATATATTCCTTGCCACGCTCCGGCAGGACGACGGTCTTGAATGAGCCCGTCCGGATTGCATACAGGCAACGGAACTGGTCGCCCGCCCGGTACAGCCGCTCACCTTGCCTGACCATCCGCCCACTCTGGACAACGCTATTCATCCGCGCCAGCTCTCGCGCATCCAGCCCGGCTGCCATACAGATATTCCGCATCAGGCAACTGACACAGCGCGTGTGAGCGGCGTCGTTCCCGTGTTCGGCGAGTGGTGTCTCGCGATGGCGCTCGCTGGCATCCAGCGCCTCTTTTGTACCAGGCGTGATCTCGTCCTGAAAGCGCAAGTTCAGCATGCTGCCTCGGCCGTGTTTGGGTTTTGGATCGCTGTGCCGCTCGCATCACCGGTCGCAGCGTGGTACGCAGCATCCCCTGATGCGGCGGCCCAGAAGCTGGCTTATCAAACTGGTGCAAAGTGGGCCGGCCCAAGCGACCAGCCGGCACCGGTATCGCTTGATGCGGCCTTGATCTTTGCCCCGGTGGGCGCGCTGGTGCCGCTGGCGCTTCGGGCCGTGGACAAAGGTGGCATCGCCGTGTGCGGGGGGATTCATATGAGCGACATTCCAGCCATGCCCTATTCGCTGTTATGGGGAGAACGGCGCGTATGCTCCGTCGCAAACCTTACGCGGGGCGATGGCATCGCCTTAATGCGGATCGCCGCGTGCATCCCCCTACGTACGCATACGACAGCGTATCCGCTGGAACAGGCCAATGCTGCATTGTCCGCCCTGCGCGATGGCCGGTTCGCGGGGGCCGCGGTTCTCACCGTGTCGCATGACGTCCGCCCGTGACCCCAAAGTGAAAGCCTGCGTCGCATGGGACGGGCCCAGAACGCACCCCAGTCAGGCGCGAAACGCCCAGGATCACGCATGACACATCCCGCTGTGCGCGGGCGCAGTCCTTAACGGTTTCAGCCCCGGGGCTTTTTTTTCGCTCGCGGATGCGCCTGATCGTAAACCTTGGCAAGGTGCTGAAAATCAAGCGCGGTATATACCTGCGTAGTAGAAATGCTGGCATGGCCGAGCATTTCCTGCACGGCACGCAGATCGCCGGAGGATTGCAGCACATGCGTGGCAAAGGAATGTCGCAGCACGTGCGGATGGACATTGGCCGGCACGCCAGCGCGCAGGGCGTGCGCTTTCAGTCGTTGCTGGATGGTGCGATGACTGATGCGGGCGCCACGCGTGCCGAGAAACAGGGCATAGGCATCGGCCGTGGCCGCTCCGGGCCGCACGAGCGACTCGCGTACCGCGAGCCATGCACGCAAAGCCTCGCATGCCTTGCTGCCGACCGGTACGGTGCGGCGCTTGCCGCCCTTGCCGAGCACCGTGACCTCGGCGGCATCGAGCGTGAGCCAGCCGCCGGACTGGTAGCCTGCCTCGTCCACATAACGCCAGTCGAGCTGCACGACTTCCGAAAGCCGCAGGCCGGAGGAGTAGAACAGTTCATAGATAGCCAGGTCGCGCAGGGTTTCGGGCGCACCCGGGTCCTCACCGGTCGGCGCCATCAGCGCCACCGCATACTCCACCGACAATGCCTTGGGCAAACGCTTCGGGCTCTTTGGCGCACGCACGTCGTCGACCGGGTTGGCAGCGACCGGATAGCCTTGCAGCGCCGCCCAGCGGTAGAAGCCACGCCACGCCGACAGTTGACGCGCGATGCTGCGGCCGGACAGCCCGCGGGCATGCTGCTGCGCGGCCAGACGACGCACCACCGAAGCGTCGACAGTCAGCAGGTCGCGACCGGGCCAGCCCTTGGCCAGCAGTGCCTCAAGCTGTCGTAGATCGCGGCTGTAATTGCTCAGGGTATGCGGGGACAAACGGCGCCCCGTCTCGAGCATGGCAAGATAGGCTGCTATACGGGAGTCTTGCGGAGCATCCTGCTGTGACTCACCTGCGCCATCAGCGGCAGGGGGATCGTGCGGATCCTCGGGAGGGAAGCCGGGCGCGGCCGGGGTGCCCATGAGCGCGCCCCGCTGCCTCAGGTACGCAGACGGTTGAGAGCCGCACTGGCGAGATCGCCGAGTTGCGTGAGGTAAACGGTGCCCATGCCTTCATGGAACCGTCGTGGATCGGACGAGCCCAGGATCAGCAGGCCAAAGGTCGCCTCGGGTTCGGCGCCGACGCTCTGCGGCGCACGCAGCGCCACCATGGCAACCGACTGGATATCGTCCTGAGCGAGCCACTGCACAGCCTCGAAGCCGGCATTGGCGCCGCAGTATGGCGTCCGCAGGCCGCCGGCAAAGACCCGCACATCCTCGGATACCTCGCGCGCCACCTCGATGTGGTGATAGGCCTCGGCGGTATTCCACAGACGCAGGCTGACAGCGGGGACCTCAAAGATCTCGCGCAGGCCGTCGATGACGGTGTAGGGCAGTGCATGCGTATCGGTTTCACCGAGCAGACGCACCAGCCAGGTATGCAGGCGCTGCTGCGTGCGGTCGTTCTCATGGCCGAAGCGCATCAGGTCGGCGAGGCGCAGTTCCAGGCCCTTGTTCTTCTCGCGCAGAATTTCCATCTGGCGCTCCTGCAGCGACACGGCGCGGTGGCTGTGCGGACTGGTGAGCTGGATGCTGGCGAGCAGTTCAGCGTGCGTCTCGAAGAAGTCGGGATTCGATTGCAGGTAGTGAGCGACGTCTTGTGCGTTCATGATGTCAACCGGAATGGAATAGCGCAGAGTGTAGCAAACCCGCAGCGCCCCGCCGATACAGGGGCGCTGCGCGGTACTCAGCCCAGCTTGTGCTTCAGCAGTTCATTGACCTGCTGCGGATTGCCCTTGCCGCGCGTGGCCTTCATCACCTGGCCGACAAGCGCGTTGAAGGCCTTGTCCTTACCGGCGCGGAACTCTTCCACCGACTTCTGGTTGGCCGCCAGCACGTCGTCGATGATCTTCTCGAGTTCGCCGCTGTCCGACATCTGCTTGAGGCCCTTGGCTGCAATGATGGAATCTGCCTCACCGCCGGCCTCGCCCGCCCACATGGCCGGGAACACGTCTTTCTTGGCGATATTGTTCGAGATGGTGCCATCGGCGATGCGCGCCAGCAGCGTCGCCAGCTGGGCCGGCGCGACCGGCACGGCGTTAATGGCGATGCCCTCGCTGTTCATGCGCGAAGCGATGTCGCCCATGATCCAGTTGGCGGCACCCTTGGCCTGCGCTGCGCCTGCTGCAGCAACGACAGCCTCGAAGTACGCCGCGACGTCCTTCGACGTAGTGAGCTGGCTGGCGTCATAAGCCGGCAACCCGTACTCGGACACGAAACGCGCCTGCATGGCGGCCGGCAGCTCCGGCAGGGCTTCACGCACGCGTTCGACCCAGTCGGACGCGATCACCAGCGGCAGCAGGTCGGGATCGGGGAAGTAGCGGTAGTCCTGCGAATCTTCCTTGCTGCGCATCGAGCGCGTTTCCTTGCGGTCCGGATCGTACAGGCGCGTTTCCTGCACCACGGTGCCACCGTCTTCGATCAGTTCGATCTGGCGCTGCACTTCGTAGTTGATGGCCTCTTCGAGGAAGCGGAAGGAGTTCAGATTCTTGATTTCGCAACGCGTGCCGTACGGCGCATCGGGACCACGGCGCACCGAGACGTTGGCATCGCAGCGGAAGCTGCCTTCCTGCATATTGCCGTCGCAGATGCCGAGCCATGTCACCAGCGCATGCAGCGCCTTGGCATAGGCCACGGCTTCGGCGGCACTGCGCATGTCGGGCTCGGTGACGATCTCGAGCAGCGGCGTGCCGGCGCGGTTCAGGTCGATGCCGCTCATGCCGTGGTAGTCCTCATGCAGCGACTTGCCGGCATCTTCCTCGAGATGCGCGCGCGTCAGGCGCACGGTCTTTTCATACGGCTCGGCGCCCTTGCGCTCCACCTGCACGGTCAGCGTGCCGCCGACCACCACGGGCAGTTCGAACTGGCTGATCTGGTATCCCTTGGGCAGGTCCGGATAGAAGTAATTCTTCCGCGCGAACACGCTGCGCGGCGCGATGGTCGCGTCGATGGCGAGGCCAAAGCGGATGGCGCATTCCACGGCGGCGCGATTCAGCACCGGCAGCACGCCCGGCAGGGCCAGATCCACCGGCGATGCCTGGGTGTTGGGTTCCGCCCCGAAGGCGGTGGAAGCGCCGGAAAAAATCTTCGAGACCGTCGAAAGCTGGGCATGCGTTTCGAGGCCGATCACCACTTCCCATTGCATTGCATTCACCTTGTCACGTGTTGCGGGACGACTGTCGGGCAGTCTTCCGGTTGGATTTGTGCGATCGCCGTGCGCCACTCAGCGGCGCACGCAGGCGCCGGTGTTCGGCTCGAACATCACGGGCCAGGCTTCCTCGTAGATGCCCGGCGTGCAGCGCCGCTCGCAGCCCACATGGGCCAGCGTGACGCGGCGGGGCTCCTGCCACATCAGCAGCTTGCAGCTGCTGCCGTCACGCGCGCGCATCTCGATGTGCGGCTTGCGTTGCGTCTGGCGGAACTCGGCATAGTCGAAACGGCAGGTGCCGCGCTTGCCGACCGCAATGCGCCACGACAGCGATTGCACGGTATTGTTGTTGACGACCACCTGCGCGTTTTCGTGGAAACCGTCTTCTTCGGTCTGCACGCAGTTGCCGCGCATATTGATGTCACGGTCGGCGATCGGCGCAGGGGGCGCGCCACCGATCCGCGGCAATGGAATACACGAGGTCAGTACAAGCACTGCTGCCGCTACCAGGCCTGCCCGCATCCATCGCATCGTCATCATGCTCACACTCCTGCCGGCCGGCGCAGGTGCCAGTCGGTCGCCTGCTGGAACGCATGCGCCACCTGCAGCATGCGCGCTTCGTCGAAATAGTTGCCGATGATCTGCAGGCCGACGGGCATGTTGTCCTGCCCCGTGCCGCACGGCACGCTCATGCCGGGCAGCCCTGCGAGGCTGGTGG
>DATLHT010000472.1:0-3667 GCA_035539795.1 Burkholderiaceae bacterium | reverse complement strand
CCGGTCGGCATGGGCATCATGGGCTTCCAGGATTGCCTGCACGTGATGCGCGTACCGTACGCCAGCGATGCTGCCGTGCAGTTCGCCGATACCTCGATGGAAGCCGTCTGCTACTACGCCTACTGGGCCTCGACCGAACTGGCCGAAGAGCGCGGCCGCTACAGCAGCTACCGCGGCTCGCTGTGGGATCGCGGCATCCTGCCGCAGGACTCACTCAAGCTGCTGGCCGAAGAGCGTGGCGGCTACGTGGAAGTCGATTACTCGAGCACCATGGACTGGGACAGCCTGCGCAGCCGCATCAAGACGCATGGCATGCGCAACTCGAATTGCATTGCCATCGCGCCGACCGCGACGATCTCCAACATTATTGGCGTGTCGGCCTGTATCGAGCCGACGTACCAGAACCTGTATGTGAAATCGAACCTGTCGGGCGAGTTCACAGTGGTTAATGACTTCCTGGTGCGCGACCTCAAGGCCAACGGCCTGTGGGACGAGGTGATGATCTCCGACCTCAAGTACTTCGACGGTTCGCTGGCCCGCATCGACCGCATTCCGCAGGGCCTGCGCGCGCTGTATGCGACGGCCTTCGAAGTCGAGCCGCAGTGGCTGGTGGAAGCCGCCTCGCGTCGTCAGAAGTGGATCGATCAGGCGCAGTCGCTGAACATTTACATGGCGGGCGCGTCGGGCAAGAAGCTGGACGACACTTACAAGCTGGCCTGGCTGCGTGGCTTGAAGACCACGTACTACCTGCGCACCATCGGGGCGACGCATGCCGAGAAGTCGACGGTGTCGCGCAGTTCGCTGAATGCGGTGGCGGTGAATGGTGGTGGCGATGGTGTTTCGGCGGTGGCTGCTGCAGCGCCCGCGATGCCGGAGGCGGAAGGTGCGGTTTGCACGATGCGGCCGGGGGATCCTGGGTTTGAAGAGTGCGAGGCTTGTCAGTAAGGAAGGGTTTGCTGGCCGGGGGTTGCCCGGCGGCAAGTCACTTTCTTTGTCTTGCCAAAGAAAGTAACCAAAAAAAGGCGTCCGGCCTGTGCCACCCTTGAGACTTTGTCTCAAGGGAGACCTCGCCAGCAAACGCATCGGGCGGGGTGCGAAGAACTCGCCCTCGCTGCGCTCGGAGCTCGGGCAGCTTCGCCCCTTTTCCGCCCGATGCGTTTGCCGGCGAGGTGGCGCAGAGCGGCTTGAAACACCGACCGTTTGCGTGTGCTGACGGCCGAAACAATGAATACTGATCCCTGTCCAACAGGGTGACCTTGGAGAATTTGACTATGCTGAGCTGGGACGAGGACGTTCAAAGCGCACCGCAGAGCACCCCCCAACCTGCACCGTCGGCACAGCCGGCTGTGCAGCAGGCTTACCGCTCGCCGGACGAGCTGGGCGCCTTGCCGCCTTCGGCCACGGTGGCTGCCGCGCCGGTGGCGCCGGGCGAGGGCATCCTCGGTACGCATGCCAACGCCATTGGCGCACAAAGCACGCGCCGGGTGAATGCGGCGGACAAGCGCGTCATCAACGCCAAGACCGACGTCAACCAGCTGGTGCCGTTCAAGTACAAGTGGGCCTGGGAAAAGTACCTCGCCGGCTGCGCGAACCACTGGATGCCGCAGGAAATCAACATGTCGCGCGATATCGCGCTATGGAAGGATCCGAACGGGCTGACCGAGGACGAGCGCCGCATCATCAAGCGCAATCTCGGTTTCTTCGTGACGGCCGATTCGCTGGCGGCTAACAATATCGTGCTGGGTACCTACCGCCATATCACCGCGCCGGAATGCCGCCAGTTCCTGCTGCGCCAGGCGTTCGAGGAGGCGATCCACACGCATGCCTACCAGTACATTGTCGAATCGCTGGGCCTGGAAGAGGGCGAGATCTTCAACGCGTATCACGAAGTGCAGTCGATCCGCGACAAGGATGAGTTCCTGATCCCGTTCATCGACGTGCTGACCGATCCGTCGTTCAAGACCGGCACGCCGGAAACCGACCAGCAACTGCTGAAGTCGCTGATCGTGTTCGCCTGCATCATGGAAGGCCTGTTCTTCTATGTCGGCTTCACGCAGATCCTGGCGCTGGGCCGTCAGAACAAGATGACCGGTGCCGCCGAGCAGTATCAGTACATCCTGCGCGACGAGTCCATGCACTGCAACTTCGGCATCGACCTGATCAACACCATCAAGTCGGAAAACCCGCATCTGTGGACCAACGAGTTCAAGGACGAAATCCGCGAACTGTTCAAGAAGGCTGTGGACCTGGAGTACAAGTACGCCGAGGACACGATGCCGCGCGGTGTGCTGGGCCTGAATGCGCCGATGTTCAAGAGCTATCTGCGCTTCATCTGCAACCGCCGCTGCCAGCAGATCGGCCTCGATCCGCTGTATCCGAACGAGGAAAACCCGTTCCCATGGATGAGCGAGATGATCGACCTGAAGAAGGAGCGCAACTTCTTCGAAACGCGCGTCATCGAGTATCAGACGGGTGGTGCGCTGAGCTGGGAGTAAGCCGGCCGCCAGCCATGGCGATCCGGTCACGATGAGCCCCGGCGGTTGCCGGGGCTTTTTCATTCGTGCCCGGGACGGCGTTGCATGGGATGGCGGGCGGTGTGCAATGCAACGTTGCCGCTACGCGCGGTATTTCCACAATCCTGCCGTACCGCGGCGGACCAGCAATCAGCCCTGTGTGCACAGGCCCTGCGCTTCAGCCTGCTGCAACGCGAACTCGCGGAATGCCAGCGCCGGTCCCCGGGGTGCCAGCAACCGGTTCCATGCAGCCACCACCGGCTCTACCCGGCATGGCAGGGTCACGGGCAGGATGCATGCCGTCCCTGCGGCGACCAGTTGCTGGGCGATGCGCTGGGGGTAGAACGCGAGGTAGCCAGCATATTGCAGCAGGTTCAAGGTCATGGCCACGTCGCTCGTATGGACCCCGCGGCTGGGAACGGGCAGGCCCAGTGCCCGGAATCCGGTCTGCAGGTGGTGCAGCATGCGCGAGCCGTCGGCGTGGATACACCAGCGTTGCTCCAGCAGATCGTGCGCGCCCAGCCGCTTGCGCCGCCGTAACGGATGGGTCGGACTGGCGACCACGACGATGTCCTGCCCCGCGACGATCGGTGCGAGGTCGAGTTCGCGCCGTTCCAGCCGAGGATCCTCGTAGGCGAACAGCAGGTCGAGTTCCCCTTCCGTCAATTGCTCGATCATGTCGCCGATGCCACCTTCGACCACATGGATACTGACACCAGGATGGCGCTCCTGAAAAGCGGCGACTGCCTGTGCGAGAAACGGCTGGACCGAGTTGGTCCGAAACGCCAGGGTGAGCCGGCCTTGCGTGCCGTTGCGCACGGCCTGCAACGATTCCGCCAGCCGTTCGAGCTGGGCGAGTACGACGCCGGCGCCGGCGATCAGTTCGGCGCCGGCCGCCGTCGGCCGCATGCCGCGTACGTTGCGCTCGAACAGCGGCGTGCCGGCAATGTCTTCAATTTCCGCGAGCGCCTTGGATATGGCGGCCGGGCTGATATGGAACTGCGCGGCGACAGCGGCGGCGGTGCCGCGCTGGGACAGGGCAAGCAGCAGCCGCAGATGGCGTAGCTTCAGGCGGGTCAGCAGGGCGTGGGTGGTCGCGTGATCGGGGCGCATGGT
Source organism: Burkholderiaceae bacterium (assembly GCA_035539795.1). Taxonomy (GTDB): domain Bacteria; phylum Pseudomonadota; class Gammaproteobacteria; order Burkholderiales; family Burkholderiaceae; genus Imbroritus. The sequence goes on along the minus strand of DATLHT010000472.1, from coordinate 38 downwards.
GGTCGGTCCGGGCAAAGTCAGATATTAACTATTTACTC